>CAILAZ010000244.1 GCA_903832295.1 uncultured Acidobacteriota bacterium | reverse complement strand
TGGGGAGTGACGGAAAGGCGCAGCACTGCGTCAATGTAGGTGACGCTGGAGTTGGCGTTGCTGGTGCCGGCGGTATAGACAGGGATCTTCACACCCTGTTTGACCTCTGCCTTCACATTGCTCTGGGTGACGACGCGCGGACGCGAGAGAATTTTCGCCAGGTTATGCGATTCGGCAGCGGTGAGCACGGCATCAATGCCATAACCCCTGGTGATGTTGGTAAATGAGAAGCCGGTGGTTGCGCCGGAGACCGGGAAATTGGAGAACAGCGGCACGCCGGTGGTTCCGGTAGTGGTGGTCGTAGTGGTGCCGGTGGTACTGGTAGAGGTGGTGCCGTTGCTGATGGTGCTTCCGTTGGGATTGGAGCCGCCGATCGTGCTGACGCCGTTGCCCCAGTTGAATCCGAACTGGAATCCGAGATCGCGCGAGAAGGAGCGGGTGGCCGAGACGACGCGAACTTCAATTTCCACTTCCTGGCTCTTGCGGTCAAGCTGCGAGATCAGGCGGTCAAGATTGGGGAGCACGCTGGGAATATCGGAGATGATGAGAGCGTTGGTGCGCTCGTCGGAGATGACATCGCCGCGGGCGGTGAGGAACTTCTTGATGGTGGGCACGACATCCTTGGCCTTGGCATAGCTCAGGAAGCGGGAGATGGTCTGGCGGTCAACGGCGAGAGCCACGGCTTCGGACTGGGCGCGGCGGTCTATGGCTTCCTTGCGCAGGGTTTCGGTGGCGGCAATTCGCAGCACGTTGCCCTGGAGTTCGCGGTCCAGGGAGTTGTTCTTGAGGACGATGTCGAGAGCCTGATCCCAAGGCACGTCGTCAAGAACCAGAGTAACGGCACCTTTGACGTTGGGGTCGAGCACGATGTTCAGTCCGCTGATCTCGTGAATCAGGCGGAAGAAATCCTTCAGATCCACATCCTTCAGGTTCACTGAAATCGGCTCCCCGGTGTACCTGGGAGACGCTGCCGCCGTTGCCGGGGCTGGAGCCGGGGCGGCCTGAGCAGGCGCCGCAGCAACCGGCTTTTGCTCGGGAAGCGGCGGATTCAGCATGGCGGTTTCCACCACGGGCTGGCTGCTCTTTGAGGAAGGAGAGAGCGTTTCACTGGCCTGGGCCGCACGACTCTTGGGCTCAGGGAACTTCACATCGACGACCTGGGGAGGGGCAACTACTACGGATTCGGCCACCTTGGAATCGCGCAACTGTTGATCGCGAAGCTGGGCGGTTGTGCTGGCTGGAG
This sequence comes from uncultured Acidobacteriota bacterium, assembly GCA_903832295.1. Lineage (GTDB taxonomy): Bacteria > Acidobacteriota > Terriglobia > Terriglobales > Acidobacteriaceae > TOLSYN. Next base: position 29,107 of record CAILAZ010000244.1, on the reverse strand, counting down.
GCAAGGGCGCGGCCTCCGGCGCCTGCCGGGTGGCGCTGGCAAGGGCAGTGCGGGAATCGTGGGCGCTCTGCAGGGCGCCGGTTGGGGGTACGGCTGGACTGACGACCGGTGCGGTGGCGGAGGCGAGCACCGGAGCCGGCGCGGTTTTCAGGGGAGTCGCAAGCCTGGAAGCATCCTCTGACTTGACGCGGACGACCACCTGCTTGCCGGTGGTAACAACGTCAAAACTGCGGGGACCGCTTAAGTCGATGACGATGCGAGTAACCGGAGGTTCGGCCTGAAAACGTCCCACACGCACCTGAAGCACGTCGCGGGTGTGCACCGCGATGTTGCGTATGCCGGGCTTGAGAACGGAATTGCTGATGTCCACGACGAGGCGGTCGGGATTGGTCAAGAGAAATGGATGGGCGGCGCTGGGGCCTTCAATGACGACATCGAGGGTGCCATGTCCGCGCTGCACGCTGACGCTGCGAATGGCGACGGGAGTGACGGCGCTAAGGGAGGCAGTGGCTTTGGCCTGGGACTCAGGGCTGCGCTGCGCCGGACGAACCGGGGCAGCCGCTACGGGCCTGGGCGCGGGAGGCGGCGCATCTTCGCGGCGCGGGGCAGCGGGCTTCGCATACTCGGGTATCTGGGCTGCCTTGAGGGCTTCCACCGGAGAGAGCGGCCGGGTTGGAGCGGTTCCGGCCGTGTTGGTCCGGACCGGTGCGGTGGGCGCGGCAGCAGCGGTCGCGGACTCCGGCACGACGGCGGCGGGCTTGGAGCGGGCAGCGCCACTGCTGAGCAGGATCTTCATGCCGAAGGCGGTGTCTTTAATTTCCACGCCTACGCCATCGCCGACCGTCAGTTCCAGGCGGGTGACTTCGATGCCTGAGGCGCTGGTGTAACTGGAGAGCTTATAGCCCTTCAGCACCGAGGAGTTGAACGCCAGCGCGCGCTGCACGGAAGCCTCGGCGGTGACGCCGGTCAGATCCACCAGTACCATGTGGTCGTCTGGCCGGTATTCCCGGTGGGCGTAGGTACCTGCGGTGTGCAGATCAACGCTCGCAGAGGCAGGTTGTGACGCCGACACCTGGACCGAATTCAGTTGTGAAGCCGCCGAGGCCGTTCCGGCGCAAAACAGCGCCATAAGTCCTACCGTCAGCAATCGCATGAACCTCATCGTAGCTCTCCCCGCAACGCCCGCTGCCGGGCGCCGCGCCTACCTCCTGGTTACTTGCATTCCAGCTTCCAGGCACTTCTCTCAAAACTGCGTCAGCCGTGTGGCCTGCTTAGATTGCGGGCGCGCCAAGCTTCCGGGTTACTTCGCGCGTCTGCGGACGTCCGAGGGCATCAGAAGTGCGCTCGCGCAATATGATTGAGTCCTTGGTAATACGCTCCACGGAACCATCCGCCAGGGGATCGTTCTCGCGCAGGAAATATGTGTGCTCGCCATTTACCACGACGGCGATCAGTCCGTTGGAAGCTCGTACGACTCCGTGGAGGCTGATCTCTCCGACGGCCAGGCACTGCCTTCCGCTGCCTGTACAGGCGGCTGCCGCGCGCACGCGCTCCACAACCGGACTGACAAACGGATCGCGCTGCCCGGAGATTACGATGGGCTTGCCCTTCTCTTTCACCTCGGTTGCCGGAAGCGGCATCCCCGGTATCACCACGGGTGCGGGCTTTTTCGACTTCTTCTGATTCAACTTTGTTGCAGCAGGGGCCGGGGCCGGGACAGGCTTCGGGGGCGTAACGGGAGCCGGATGGACACGATGGTGGCGAACAGGAGCAGCGGATGGTTTTTCCGCGGCGGGCTTCGCGTTCTGGGTGGCGGACGGCTTGGTGATTACGGGCGCGGGCTTTGCCGCCGGGGCTGGGGGCGGTGCGGGCGTCTTGCGCGCCAGAGCCGGCTTTACCGCGGACGAGGGATCGCCCTGCGGTTTCAGCGCCTGGGTCTGCGCCAACGCGCTTGCGCCAAGCCACAATGCCAGAATTAATTTGCTGCTCTTCATGGCCCCTCCTACTTCTTAACCGCGATGGGCGCCGGTCCGCCCTTGGAAGTGCTGTAGAACGTAGTCAGAATGCAGCTAGCCGAGACGGTTTCATTGGGCGCCCACCGGTAGGACTTCTTTCCCGGAGCTTTTCCGCCCTTCAGCGATCCCATGGAGAGGTGGCTGACGTTGACGATGCGATCCAGTTTCTGCAAACGGTCGTAGAAACTGAGCACTGAGAAATATGGTCCATCGACATCCACTTCAAAAGGAACTTCGGTGTAATACTCCTTGATCGTTGTGTCCTTGGGGGTGTAGCGCCGAACCTCGACGCCGGCGGCGACTGCCTCGCTCTCCACCAGGATGATGAATGCCGGAACTTCTTTTTCCTCGGGCACAATTCTGCGCTGTGCCTCCATCTGGTCCTTCAGGATTGCGGCCTGGGCGTTGAGTTCAGCCAATTTGGCGCGATAGGGAGTCAACTGCGCAATCTCGGCGTTCTTGCTCTTCAAAGTGAGAGCGTCTGCCTGGTTGGCCTTTGCCAGCGGCTCGAGCGAGAACATGTACGCCCCCACCGCGAGCAGCAGCACGATCAACGCCACCAGTCCGATTTGTCCTACATAAGGCAGTTCTTTAAAGCTCGCCATGACTTTAAGCCTTCGCCTTCTCACACACCAGGCTGAAACTGAATGTCTGGATCTTCTGGTTGTCTTCCTGGAACGTGTCGCGCAGCTCGACGGTTTTGAAATAGCCGGAGTTGCGCAGGTTCGTCATCAGGTTTGCCACCGAATTGGGACCGAGAGCAATGCCCTCCATGGATACCTTTACGCCGTCGTCGCTCATGTTGAGCAGCCAGACACCGTCGGTCTTATTCACGGTCGTGCTGACGCTGGTAAGCAGGGGAACCGGTCCGACCTGCCCCTGGCGCAGCTGATCGATGATGTCAAAGCGGCGCTTGAAGGCGTCATAATCCCTCTGGCGCTCAAGGAATGCCTGCTTCACCCTGGTCATGGAAGCGATGTTGCCGTTTGCCTGCACCAGGTCACTCTGCAATCTTTCGTGCGTCTTCAGAAGGCTGTTGTAGCGAACGTAGAGGCCGGCGCCTGACAGCACCAGCAGCGCTAAACCCGTCATCAGCGGAGAAGGCCCGTCAGTGGTAAGCCGCGGCAGGGCAAACAGCGGCCCGGTTCTCTTACCCTTCTTCGGTTTTGCAGTACCCAGCAGATTGATCCGGATCATAGTTTTTCAAAGCTCCTCAGGGCCAATCCCACCGCCACTGCCAACTGGGCTGAGTTGCGTTCGACAAGATCTGCGCCTTCGCCGATTGGCGGCACAATCTTGAGAAAAGGATTCAGCGGATCCACGGGAATGGAGAACTCCTGCCGAAGCGCATCCAGCAGCCCGGGGACCTGGGATGAGCCACCGGCCACGTAAATGCGCTCGATGTGTTCGCCGCTGGCCGTGGCCCGGAAAAAATCGAAAGTCTTCTGGATTTCCAGGACGATGATTTCGGTGACCTGCTGCAAGATCGGCAGCTTGGCATCCTCACTCACGGTGCCAACCTTCTTGCCGAGTTTGAGCGCCTCGGCATCCTCGTAGCTGAGATCGAGTTCCTTCTGGAGCGAGTCTGTGTACTGGTTTCCGCCGACACTCACATCGCGGGTAAACAGCGGAATGGTGCCGCGAACGATGTTGATATTCATCACGCTGGCGCCGATGTTGAGCAACGCTGTTGTGGTGTTGGGCGCAGGATCGTAGTTGTACTCAAAGCAGTTCTGCAGGGCGAACTCGTCGATGTCCACAATGGCAGGCTGCCGCCCGGAAAGTTGCAGGGCGTTGGTGTAGTTCAGAATCTTGTCTTTCTTTACCGCAACGAGGAGTACGTCGATGGTGGGTCCGTCCAGGGAATTACTGAGCACCTGGTAATCAATGTTGACGTCGCTCATGTCGAAGGGGATATACTGCGCGGCTTCGTTGCGCACGGCTTCGCCCAGTTCCGGTTCGCTCATGGTCTGCATGGATATCTTCTTGACGATCACGGAGTGGCCGCTGACCGATGTGGCCACCTGCTTGGCTTTGAAAGCGTGATCGGCAAAAAGCTTGCTGATAGCGCTGGCCACGCTGCCGCTGTCCACGATCATGGAATCGACGACGATGTCCGCGGCAAGAGGCTCGATCCCGAGATGGCTGACCACCACCTCTCCGCGACTTCGCTGAAGTTCCACGGCCTTGATGCTGTTGGAGCCGATATCCAGGCCGACAATCGATTTCTTCGAACCAAAACTTAGACCAAACATACGTGGAAGCCCTCGTTACCTCACCGCAGTTGCACGAATGGCGCGCGGCTTCTTCTTCAATGCGCCTTCCCCGCCACTGCTCTTGCTCTCCATCCAGCGGTCCAGCAATGCTTTCTTGAACTTCCAGCGGTTTCCAAGCTTGAACGCTGGGATTCTGTCTTCGGACACATACTTGTACAAGGTGTCCGGGCTGACGCCGAGATATTCGGACGCTTGCCGAATGTTCATCACTTCAGGCGAATCGGACATACTCTTTACCCTTTCAATGCCAGAACGTCAGCCTGCAGGACTGGACCGGAACTGCCACCAGGATGAGCGGCTGAAACGATCTCTGCGTGCTGGTACCCTTCTGCTGCCAGAAGCGTGCAGGTGTCTGCGAGGAGAGTTCCTTTACTTCTCGGGGGACACTACGCGCTGGTTATAGCAGAGTACAGGGCAGCCAAGTCAACCAATACTTCCGGTGAAATCAGGAAGATACCGGGCATTTTCGGCCATTTCCGGTACTGAACCGGCCTTTATTCGCCATACTTTGTAGCTGGACTGAAGATACACCACAACATGCTGGGGCAGTGCTACAAAGGATGCGGTGCAGGCCCAAAGCGGATTACGAAGGGCCGTAATCCGGCACGCCTAAGTCTTGGCCCCGTGGGTACTTCGGCAAGACAGGCAGCCGCTCAGGGGCCTCGACCTTTCGCTTCTTTCGCCCGGCGAAGCGGCGAACAGCGTGCGTTTTGGGGTACACTGAAGCTGTCTTTATCCTGTGCACTTATCCGGCCGGACTCTTTGTCCGGCCGTTTTTCGCGCGCAAATCAAGAGCCCGCCCATGTTCGGGCGGGCTCCAGCATTGCGGTCGCGGCAGGCTAGTAGTTCATGTCGAACTGCTCCTGGTGAAGTGAGGCATCGCCCTTCACCAGCACCGAGTGGCCAAGCAACTCTTCCATCTCCTGAAGCCATTTTCCGTTGCCCGCCTTCAACTCCTTGGCGACCTCAGGATTGACCCGCAGGATGACTTCCTTGCTCTCCACATGTTTGCGAACCTTGCGCATCTCGACGTAAATTTCGTTGCACACGGTCTGCACGGATTTGACGAAGCCGGTGGCGTCGCAATAGGGGCAGGGTGTGCCCAGAGTGCGTTCCAGCGACTGCTTGACGCGCTTCCTGGTGATGGCGACAAGGCCGAAGTCGTTGAACTGGAGAATCTTCGACGGTGCGCGGTCGGCCTTCATGGCCTCTTCAAGCGCCATCATGACCTTCTGCCGGTTCTTGCGCTCGTCCATGTCAATGAAATCGACAACGATGATGCCGCCGAGATCGCGGAGGCGGATCTGGCGCACGATCTCCTTCACGGCGTCACAGTTTGTCTTGACGATGGTGTCTTCCAGACGCGCGGTCTTACCGACGTACTTGCCAGTATTGATGTCAATGGCGACAAGGGCCTCGGTCTGGTTGATGACGATGTAGCCTCCGCTCTTGAGCCATACCTTGGACTTGAGGCTCTTGTTGATCTCCTCATTGATGCCGAACTGTTCGTAGAGCGGCGTGTCCTTGGTATAGAGCTTGATGCGGCGGACCAGGTTGGGCTGGAAGCGCGAGGCGAAGCGCACGACGCGCTCATACTCGCTTTCGTTGTCCACCCAGATCTGGGAGAAGTCGCTGGTGACCTGGTCGCGCAGAATGCGCTCGACGAGGTTGAGGTCGTGATAGATGAGCGCCGGGCTCTTGCCGGATTCGGCGCGAGTGCGGATCTCGGTCCACAGATGCTTGAGGAAACGGATGTCAGCGCGGAGTTCATCTTCCTTGATGTTGGAGGCGGCTGTACGGACGATGAATCCGCCATGGCCGTTCTCACGCTCGCTGGAGACAATGCGCTTGAGGCGCTGGCGCTCTTCTTCGCTGCTGATCTTGCGGGAGACGCCGATGTGGTTGACCGTGGGCATATAGACCAGGAAGCGTCCGGGAAGCGCGATGTGGCTGGTGATACGCGCACCCTTCTTGCCGATCGGTTCCTTGGCAATCTGAACCAGAATTTCCTGCCCTTCCTTCAGCAGGTCGCTGATGAGGGGCATGGTGCGCGAGGACTGTGCGCGGGCGCGGGTGCGTCCGCCATTACGCTGCGGAGGCGCGCCTCGGCGGCCACGACGTTCGCGGCGGTCGAAGCGGTCGGGGCGGGCGCGTCCGGAGGATTCGCGGGCCACGGCGGTGCCGGGCTCGGCGGTCTCGGAAGGCTCGTCTTCCTCTTCTTCGTCTCCGGCTTCCTCGGCCAGCAGTTCGGATTCTTCGAACTCCTCACCGCCGAAGTCGTACTCCTCGTCTTCCAGTTCGTTCTCTTCGCCGCTCTCGCGGACAGCAGTGCCGAACTGGGAGCCGTTGCCCTCTTCGGCTTCGTCTTCCAACTCGCTCTCTTCGTAGCGGTCAAAGTGCGCGGCGAGTGCGGGCATCTCAGCCTCTTCCTCGTCGAGTTCCTCGTGCTCTACGTGTCCACCCTCGATGACGAAGCTACCGAGATTGCTCTCATAAGAGCCGACATTCGCCTCCGGCTTCGCAGCTTCCACCGGCGGGGCCGGGTGGGTATCGTGCTTCTCCTCGACCTCGGGGAGATCGTGCGGGACGGGCTCGCCGTGGGCACCAAAAATCTTGGAAACCCGATCACGCCATGAACGGCGCGCACGGCTCTCCGGCTTGGCTTCCGCGGAGTGAGGGGTCTCAGGCGCTGCAGCTTCATGAACATCCTGCACGGGGGCTGCTTCGATCGGGGATTCGGGAACCTGGGCCGCGTGTACCGCTTCGACGTGTGTCGGTTCGGCTTCCACGGGCGCGGGCGCTCCCGCAACCGGCTCAATGGCAACCGGCGCTGCGGGTTCGGGTTCTGCCGACATTGGCTCGTGCTCGGCTTCCGGCGAAAGCTCGACGCTCTCGAACTCGTCGAACTCGTCGATTTCGTCTTCCTCTTCCACTTCCGGCTCTTCCACTTCCGGAACGTGGCGCTGGGTCATGGAAGGCAGGCCACTGACGCCGGAATAGCTGGCGCTGGCGAGCGGCTCGTCAGGGTTCGACTCAGCTTCCACAGCGGCTTCCACAGGCGCAACCGGCTCTGGAGTCGATTCCAGGTGCTCGACCGCAGCGGGAATCTCCACATGCACGGGCTCGACTGCAATGGGCGGCTCGAAATTCTCTGCCGGGGCAACTGCCTCCGGAACTGCGTACTGCTCCTCGGACTCCACCGGTTCGGGAATCGCCACCGGCTCTACGCCACGATATTTTGAGATGGACTCGCCCGGCAGGACGATTGGTGTGTAGTTCGCAGGCAGGGCTACCGGCTCAAAGTCCCTCGGTTCACGCGGCTCGCGATCACGATCGCCACGATCCCGTCCACCACGGCCCCGATCACGATCGCGGTCGCCGCGACGGCCACGGCCACCACGGTCGCGGTCACCACCACGATCACGATCACGCCCACGGCTGTAGCTGCGTTCGGAGTCGTCTCCGGAAGCGGCATCAGCCACGGGGGCTGGCGCAGGAGCTTCTCCGTCGGCTCGGTTGTACTTTGAAATTGATTCGCCGGGCAGGAGCATGGGGGTAAAGGCTGTAGAAGGAGCGGAAGGCTGAACCTCGGCAACCGGGGCAACCGGAGCTTCCGGCTCCTCAATGATCTCAGTCGCTACCTCATCGGAATCTTGAATGGTGCGGTTCAATCCGTGAACCACCAGGCCACGAGGCTCGAAGCCCCGCAATTCGCGCTTCTTTCGCGGCTCGCGCGGTTCACGCGGCTCACGCGGTTCGCGCTGGCTGGATTCACGCGGAGTATGCTCGCGGGGCGCTACCGGTTCCGGCTCGGCTGCGGCCTGCACTTCCTCGAACTCATCGGCGCTCTCATCGCTGCCCTGTCCCTCGGCGGGTTGTCCTTCCGCAGGACGATCCCCCGGCATGCGTTCGCGTCCGCCACGGCGGCCACGGCGGCGACGGCGACCGCGCCAGCGCGGTGCACCGGCGGCGTCCTTGCCCTCGCCCTGGGAGCTTTCACTCTCGGCGGAGGTAGAATCCTGGGCGTCTTCTGCGTCCTCTTCTTCTTCCACCGGGAGGGGTTCGGCGAGGACCATGCCATTGGCCTGGGCCAGAGTCGGTCCGGTGACTTTTACGTCGCCGAACTCGCCATCTTCGTCCTCATCCTGGAGTTCCAGGAAGTCGGAGACATAGAGGAACGCATCGCGCTCCAATCCGATATCGACAAAGGCCGACTGCATGCCTGGCAGCACGCGGGTAACACGTCCCTTGTAGATGGAGCCTGCCAGCGTGTATTCGTTCTCGCGCTCGAAGTAAACCTCGGCAAGCTGATCGTCTTCCACCAGCGCCACCTTGGTTTCATGCGGCGTGGTTGAAACGTACAATTCTTTGTTCATCTTCGCTCCCGGCCTGCTCGCATTGGGCAGGCTGTTTTGAGCCGGAAGCACGAAGGCAGAAAGGTCAGTATTGAAGCTCAATGCACCGCGCCGCGCTCTCTGGCCAAGTGGCCAGGGCGCGGAGCGAAGTTCGCCCGCTCGACTGAATTGAGGGGATCATGCTGCCAGTTCCGCTGTGGCGCTTTGCGCCATTCAGGGCTCGGGCTGCGTTTGATGTGAACCTATGCACCGATTCCGTACTCCCCGAGTCTGTTGAACCCGGTCCGGTTACGCCGCGTCTGGGTTTTGTGGCCACTTCTCTCCGCAATTCCGAAAACTCAATCTTGGAATGCTGGATGGGGCCGTTCCCTGCCCTTGCACCGCTGCGCAATTCTTCATTCCTGACCGGCGATTGCCTTACTTGCCGGCTTTGCCCTCCCATCGAGGGCTTCATCTCGTGTAAGCGGCTGGGAAATCCCCGCCGAAAGCCCCGGCGTATCACCGCCGAAGACCCATTCCCTCCGCCAGTTTCCGGCGGTTCTCCTGGGATTTTGCAAAAAGATTATGTTCCGCGAGCCTCGCTTGTCATCAAGGCCTTGCGCGGACGCTCCGAACGGCTACCGTGGTTCCGGAGCCCCCGTGCGTACTTCGCGTCATCCTAATTCACAAACCGGCGCATCCGGACGTTCATCACAATGCCCAGCGCCAGGAAGGTAAACAGGATCGACGATCCTCCGTAGCTCATCAATGGAAGCGGAATCCCCGTCACGGGCATAAATCCCACCACCATCCCCACGTTTACCAATACGTGGAATGCCAGCACCGCGACGACTCCCATAATCAGGAAGACTCCGGCACGGTCCGGCGCCGTTTGCGCGTCATGGATCAGACGCATCAACACCCCGAAGTATAGCAGCATTACCGCAAGTGCGCCCACAAACCCGTGCTCCTCGCTCCAGGCGGCAAAGATGAAGTCCGTATGGGGAACCGGCAGGAACTGTCCCTGGGTCTGCGTTCCCTTGGCCACGCCCTTGCCCCAGACGCCTCCCGAACCCACAGCCACCAGAGACTGAATGACCTGATAACCGGAGCCTCGCGAGTCAGCCTCTGGGGCAACAAAGGTGGAAAGGCGCTCTTTCTGGTATGGCTTCAATCCCCACTTCCACATCGCAGGCATCAGCACGGCGGCAATCACCAGCAAAACGAGGCCGTGCCTGGGACGCATGCCGCCGAGCACGAGCGCCATGATGGCGATTGGAATATAGGTGAGCGCCGTGCCCAGGTCTGGCTGCTTGAGAACCAGCAGCATGGGAAACAGCACTACCAGCCCCGCCTTCACCAGTTCGCGGAACGGCATATCGTTATCCCGGTACTCGGCGAAGTATTTTGCCATGGTCAGAATGAGGATGAGTTTCACCCACTCCGAGGGCTGAAAGTGGAAGAGCTTAAAGTCGATCCAGCGGCGGGCTCCCAGGTATTTCTTTCCAAAAACCAATACAGAGACCAGCGAGACGAGGCTGAAGCCGTACATCCACGGCACCAGTTCGAGCAGCGCCTGGTAGTTCACCAGGCTCATGAAGAACATCAGCCCCAGCCCGGCGAGAATCCAATAGACCTGGCGAATGTGCATGCCCTCAAACTTGGTGTGCAAAGTCGCGGAATATATCTCCGACACGCCAAGTGCGCAGATGATGAGCACAAAGGTAAGCAGCACCCAGTCGAAGTCGCGGAAGCGGACGTAGCGGCTCACGGCTTGCCTCCGGCGCGCCATGCCGGTTCGGGCAGGGCGGCCACCACACCGGGCAGATCGTGCCAAGACCGGGGTTGCTTCCACGGTGCGGGGCGTGGCTGCGGCGCGGTTTGGGCGAACTGCTCCATGCCGGGCGCGGCAATTGCGCGGCGGAACGGGCGCGGGGCCGGGCTGGCCCGGAAGCGCGCAGCCTGAAGGTGTCCGGCATCGTCTCCTCCGTCGCTCCACAGCCCGGTCACTTCGGTTGGCTTGCCTGCAGCCGGGGTCGGCGGTGGTGGAGTCTCCGGCGTCTGCTCATCAGGAGTCGCCTCATCCGATGGCGGCTTGATGTGTTCGATGTGACCCTGAGTCTTCTTTTCTTCAAAGGCCTTGATGACCTGGGTTGCCAGACGGGCGGCGAGTCTCCCGTGTTCTCCGCCCTCAAAGAGCACGCAGACGATGATGTCCGGATTGCGGCGGGGGGTGAAGCCAACGAACCAGCCGTTGTCCTTGTAGGCTTCCTTGTTGCTCATTTTCGCCTTCAGGGCGTTGGAGATGGTCTGGGCCGAACCGGTCTTGCCCGCTATGTCCAGGCCAACGATGTGGGCGCTGGGGGCGGTTCCCTCGGGCAGCAGCACCTCTCCCATGGCGTCGGTTATGGTGTTCCAGCCCGTGGGGTCAATAGGCACGTCTTTCGTATCGGTATAGTGCAACGCATTGCGATAAGTTTCTGGAACCTTGTCCGGGAATACCACGTGGGGCTTTACCAGGTGCCCGCCCATGGATACGGCGCTGACTGCCCGCAGCAGTTGCATTGGAGTGGTTGCCACGGCCCCCTGTCCGATGCCGACGGAAATCGTCTCTCCGGCAAACCACTTCTGCCGGTAGTTCTTGAGCTTCCACTCCTCGCTGGGAATCACGCCGCTGACCTCCTGCGGAAGATCGACGCCGGTCTTCTGTCCCAGCCCGAAGGCGGTTGCATACTTTGCGATTCGCGTGATGCCCAGCCGCTCGGCGAGGGTGTAGAAGTACACATCGCACGACTGGTAGATGCCCTTGGTCAGGGTGACCGAACCGTGCGCACCTTTTACCCAGCACTTGAAGTAGCGACCGTAGAACGACGCGCCGCCGCCGCAGTTCACTTGCAGGGTTTGCGCGATGCCCTCCTGCCAGCCGGCCACGCTCATGATGATCTTGAAGACCGAGCCGGGAGCAAGCTGCGCCTGGATCGATTTGTTCAGCAGCGGCTTGCCGGGATCAGTGAGCAGCGCGTTCCACTCCTTCGAACTGATGCGAACGGCGAAGGCATTGGGGTCGAAGGTGGGACGGCTTACCATGGCGAGAATTTCGCCGGTCTTGGGATCCATTGCAACGATGGCTCCGGGCTTGTCTCCCAGCGCTTCTTCGGCGGCGATCTGAAGATCCAGATCGATGGTGAGCTGGAGCGCCTTGCCGGGAATTGCCGGAGTATCGTTCAGTTCGCCAACCTCTTTGCCTTTGCTGTTCACGAGCACGCGGCGCGAACCGTTCTTGCCCATCAGCATGTCGTTGTACTCGGCTTCCACGCCGCTCTGGCCCACTACGTCGCCGGAGCTGTAGAGCTCAAAGCGCGGATTGTTGAGCATGTCTTCGCTGACTTCGCCAACGTAGCCAATGAGGTGGGCCATGAATCCGTTCTTGGGATAGAGGCGCCGGTGAACCGTGATGGTGTCGAGCTCGGGAAATTCGTTGCGGTGCGACTCCACGAAGGCCAGCTCGTCGGGCGTAATGTCATATTTGATGAAGATCGGCTGATAGCCCGGCATTCCGGAGAGCCGCTTTACGCGCGCCTTCAACTCCGCGGCGTCCATGTGCAGACCTTCGGCGATGGCATCCAGATTGGCGTCGAATATTTTTCCCTGCGAACGCAGAAGAAGCGCGGAGAACGACGGATAGTTATCGACAATTGCACGGCCTTCGCGGTCCAGCAGTTTGCCGCGCGGCGCAAGGATGGGAACCTCCTTGATGCGATTCTGCTCAGCCATGCTCGAGTAGTAGTCCGAGTGCAGCACCTGCAAACGCCACAGCCCATAAATGAGCAGGAGGAAGATGGCCAGTATGATGTACTGCGCCATCGCGAGACGAATTAGGGGGACTTTTTCTTCGCGTCCGTACATGGATGAAATGATTGCCGCCCGGGAACTTTGTTCCTAATCCCTGATCTTCAGCCGGTTGAGCGCGGCAAACAAAAACACTGCCATCAGTGAGTTTGCCACCGCCGCTCCTGCCTCATGCCCAAGGTTGAGATGGATCGACTGGCCCATCAGCTCGCGCTCAATGGCCACGAAGACCGCCTGGTGAATTCCATAGAAGAAAAATGCGAGCAGGAAGCGCGAGCCGGGGTTCTCCACGTCAATCCGAATTCCAATAGAGGACGCACCGTAACCAACCAATGTCTTAGCGATTCCAAATACTCCGAACGGGGTATGGGTCAGACAATCCTGCAGGAGTCCGATGACCGCGCCCGTCAAGAGACCGCTTACCTGGCTGCGCCGTGAAACCGCAAAGAAAATCGTCAGCAGCAATCCGAAATCGAAAACCCGGAAGAAATGAAGACGGACCGGCAGAAACGCCTGCAAGCCCACCAGCAACAGGGGTAATCCTACCGATACCGGCCACGAAAAGCGATAGACCTCAACCTGTTCGTTCGAGGTATAGCTGAGATTCATCGCCCTCATTGCGGAGCCACCCTCTCTGCCTTGGGCTTGGGCGCAGCAGCGACTTTGGGCTTCCCCGCCTCCGCAGTGCCCGGCTTGGCCACATCGGCGGTTGGCGCCGTTTTCGGCGAGGCCGGTTTCTGTGCAACGCTTTGCACCGGGACCGTGGACGCGTGGGAGGGCTGCGCAACCGCCGTGGATGCAGGCGCTGCGCCTGCCGGTGACTGTACAGGCCCCGTCGTGGGAGCCTGCGGCACGCCTGGCAGATGTTGGGCAAGAATATCGGAAGCGCGAATCGGTCCCAGCCCTGCGGTATCCGGCTCACGCGCCTTCTGCGAGGTGATCACCAGCACCTCCTCCAGGCGGTTCAGGTCCACCGCTGGCTTCAGCCTGATATCCAGAAACAGATTGCGCCCCATGCTCACCTTGGTGACAGTGGCAATCGGCAGCCCCTTTGGAAACACGCGGTCTCCGCCGCTGGTCACCAGGGATTCGCCTGGCAGCACATTTTCATCACCCATGATGTAGTTGAGTTGAACCTCGCCGGTAGGCGTGCCCTTCACAATTCCCTGCAGGCGTGAGGTCACCAGGGTTGCGCCAACGCCGCTGGTGGGATCGTTGATCATCAGCACTTGCGAGCTGTGGTCGCCGAAAACCGCCAGCACTTTCCCTACAACCCCGTCGGGCGTAATCACCGGCATGTCGGGCTTGATTCCATCGGCTGTTCCCTTGTCCAGATAAATCAGCCGGGAGCTTTCCGTTCCGCTGGTTCCTACCACTTGCGCGGCAACGGTTGCGTCGATCCACCGCTCCTTGAATTGTAAAAGGGCCTGGAGCCGCCGCGCCTGGCGCGCGTCTTCCTGCTCGCGCAGCCGGTCCAGCTTCATGCGTTCGGCATCGTCCTTCAGCCTGTCATTTTCGCTGCGCACGCCACGCAGGTAGATGTAGTTCGTCCAGATGCCACGCACACCTTCGCCGGTATAGATCATCATCCGCTCAAACGGCGCGAGCGTGGTCACGGCTATCAGGCGGATGACCCGCACGGGACCCTCCGCTGTTTGCCGCTTCACTTGCACGGCAAGGGCGAGGAACTGCGCCAGCAGCACCGCCGCCAGGATCACCGTGTTCTTGTGCCGCGAGAAAAGATTCATGTCTTCAGAGTTCAGTGCTCTCCGTCAGCGTTGCCGCCATTCCGGGCCGCCACATACGGAAACTGCACGGCGCGACCACACACGCCGCAGACTGGAAGGCCGGAGCACTGCTCCGGCCTTCCGCGCCTTATTCGATGCTGATCTTGCGCAGAAGCTTGAAGTCGCTGAGCATCTTTCCGGTGCCCAGCACCACGCTTGCCAGCGGATCGTCGGCGATGGAGACCGGAAGTCCTGTCTCTTCCCGAATGCGCTTGTCCAGATTTTTCAGCAGCGCGCCCCCGCCTGTCAGCACGATGCCGCGGTCGCTGATGTCGGCACTCAACTCCGGCGGCGTCCGCTCCAGCGCAACCCGAATCGCGTTCATGACGGTACCCACGCATTCGCTGAGCGCCTCGCGAATTTCGCTGTCGTCGATGGTGATTGTCTTGGGCACGCCCTCGATGAGATTGCGGCCCTTGATCTCCATTGTCAGCGGCTTCTCAAGCGGGTAGCCGGAGCCGATTTCAATCTTGATCTGCTCCGCCGTGCGCTCGCCGATCAGCAGGTTGTACTTGCGCTTCAAGTAGTTCATCACGGCTTCGTCCATCTGGTTGCCCGCCATGCGAACCGAGCGCGAGTACACGATGCCGCTGAGCGAAATCACCGCGATGTCCGTGGTGCCGCCGCCGATATCGACCACCATGTTGCCGCTGGGTTCGGTGATCGGCAGTCCCGCGCCGATCGCCGCCACCATCGCCTGCTCCACCAGGTGCACCTCGCTGGCCTTGGCGCGATACGCCGAGTCCATGACCGCGCGCTTTTCCACCTGCGTAATCTCGCTCGGCACGCCGATCACGATTCGCGGATGCACCAGCATCTTGCGGTTGTGCGCTTTCTGGATGAAGTAGTTCAACATCTTTTCGGTGATCTTGAAGTCGGCAATGACGCCGTCCTTCATGGGCTTGATGGCTACGATGTTGCCAGGAGTGCGGCCAAGCATCTCCTTGGCCTCTTTGCCCACCGCTTCCACTTCGTTTGTGTTCTTGTTGATTGCTACAATCGAGGGCTCGTTGACAACGATGCCTTTGCCTCGCGCATAGACAAGCGTATTCGCCGTGCCCAGGTCAATTGCAAGGTCGCTTGAGAACATGCTGAACAACGAACGCAAGTTCCCGAATCGCGAACCAGTGTGGAAGCCATTGTTTGACATCTTTTTCGCTATCTCTCTTTTTCCGTACCGAAAAGAATTACGCTCCCGGCAGCTCCGCTTTCGCGATTTTCAACCACGCCGTCCAGCCTTCCGTCGAGGAACAAACAGTATTGAATCTTCACTCGGATGATACGGGCAGGACCGCTAAAAACCAATGCGTGAAGAGCACTAGCCGGGACTCATCCCTTATCTTACTACCCGCCTCACTCCTGAAATGACTCCCCGGTAAATTTCATTTGCCCAGTGAACCAGCAAACCAACCCACCGGGGACTAAAATCCGAGCATGAGCCGCGCAACCACCTTAACCCTGGTGCTCTCTGCCGCTATCAGCCTCTTTGCCCAACCTTCCCAGACCCCTGCCGCCCCGGCCGCCGGGCAAGCCGCGCCGCAGCCTTTGGCCGGTACAACCAAGGAACTGCCGGACTCAGCTCACGTGGTCATCCTATCAAGCTATCCCGCACTCTACTCCGACGCCGCGGAGAACAAGAAGCTGCATGGAATCGTTGCCCTCGAGATCATGTTCAACGAGTCCGGTTCGGTGGAGGAGGTGACAGTCGTAAGCGGAGATTCCATTCTCGCGCAGTGCGCCCGCGACTCCGCAATCCGGTGGCGGATCGAACCGTTTGTCCGCGGCGGGCAGCCGGTGCGGGTGAAGATGCCCCTGAGCTTCGAATTCATCTACGAGGACCCCGGCCTGGACTTTCTAACCGGCGAGCGCGGCACCCCGGCCATTGTTGCGAGGGCGGACCGCATCGTCCTGAGCCGGGAACTGGCGCAAAAACACATTGTCAATGAGAAGCGGGCCCGGCCTGAGTATCCCGAGGAAGCCAAGCGGAACAGAATTCAGGGGACGGTGATCTTTGCTGCCGTCGTCGGCACGGATGGCACTCTACAGCGGTTATCCCTGGTCAGCGGCCCCGCATTGCTGGCCAAGGCTGCATCGGATGCCGTTCGCAACTGGCACTATACCCCCTTCGTATATCACGAGCACGCCGTTGCTCACGACATTCGAATCGATGTGCATTTTGTGCTGGGGGGATAAGAAATTGGCCTCCATGCAGCCCCTGGAGCATTCCGGCCCTCAGAAGTTAACTCTCAAGCAAATCGCCATTTTTCAGAGATGAATACCGGCCTCGGACGCGACTAAAATCGATGCCATGCTCAGTGCCGCCACCTTGGCCGTGGTGCTGTCCACCACCATGAACTTCGCGTCCCAGAAACCGCGCTCCGTACCGGCTGCGCCGCCTTCCATTTCCCAACCGGCTCCCCAAAAAGACGTTGAGGCTCCCGTTTCCAGCTCGGTTCACGTTGCGATCCTCAAACGTTTCCCCGTGCTTTACCCGGAGAGTGCCGATACGCAGGGGGTTCAGGGCGAGGTTGTTCTGTCGGTTCTTTTCGACGAATCGGGGCAGATGCAGGAGGCGGAGGTCACCAGCGGGTCCCCCATCCTCGCAGCCGCCGCGCTCGATTCGGTGAAGAAGTGGACGATCGATCCCTTTACTGAGGATGGACAGCCCGTCAAGGTGAGAATTCCACTCACATTCACCTTCCTTTATGGGGATCCGGTATTCCCCTTCATCGCCGGAAGCGAACCGGCTTCAGAATCGGCTGTGGATCATGTCAGCCTGGCGGGCCTGAGCGCGGCGATGCTTGAACATAAGGTGCTGCCTGCTTACCCGCAGGAAGCCCGCAGCGCACACCTTGGCGGAGCTGTTGTTTTTGCCGCTGTGATCGGGAAGGACGGGGCCGTCCGTGAGTTGCAGACGCTCTCCAGTCCCGCGCCCGAACTCGCCACTGCCGCCCGGCAAGCGGTTCGCCTGTGGCGTTACAAGCCCTACGTGTACCAGGGTCACCGGGTTGAATTCGATCTTCGCATTCAGGTCAATTTCGCCCCCGCGCCGTAGAATTCCCGCAAGTTCCCCTTCCGCTGCTTTCAAACGGATCCACTCCCTCTTGCCACCGCCCCGTCTGCCCGACTACGATATC
Source organism: uncultured Acidobacteriota bacterium (assembly GCA_903832295.1). Classification (GTDB taxonomy): domain Bacteria; phylum Acidobacteriota; class Terriglobia; order Terriglobales; family Acidobacteriaceae; genus TOLSYN. Next base: position 11,709 of record CAILAZ010000244.1, on the reverse strand, counting down.
CGGTCGCTCGTTTGTTCTTTTCCTGCCCTGCGGTTTCGCCGCCGGGCAAACCACCACTCTTTCTACCCTGGAGATCGTTCCAATGCCTACCACTGCTTCTGAGGTCAAGACTTTCAGCAACTTCATCGATGGAAAATGGGTTCCGGCCAGCTCCGGCAACACCTGCGAGAACCGTAATCCGGCCGACACCCGCGATCTCGTCGGCATCTTCCAGCGCTCCGGCGCGGCTGAGGTCAATCAAGCCGTGGAAGCCGCACAGGCCGCGTTCAAGAAATGGAGCCACGTTCCTGCTCCCCGCCGCGCCGAGATCATCATGCGCGCCTCGGCCATTCTGGAGCGCCAGAAAGAAACGTTCTCCCAGGACATGACCCGGGAGATGGGCAAGGTCATCAAGGAAACTCGCGGCGATACCCAGGAAGCCATCGATTGCGGCAACTTCTTTGCCGGCGAAGGCCGCCGCATGTACGGCCTCACTACCCCCAGTGAGCTGCCTAACAAGTTCGCCATGTGTACCCGCAACCCGGTGGGCGTGGTCGGCATGATCTGCCCGTGGAACTTCCCCATGGCCATCCCTTCATGGAAGCTCTTCCCTGCCCTCGTGGCGGGCAATACCTGCGTCATTAAGCCCGCAGAGGACACGCCGCTTTCGGTTTACAACTTCGTCAGCGCCCTTACCGAGGCGGGAGTCCCCGCCGGAGTAGTCAACATCGTCACCGGCCATGGCGCCGAGGTCGGCTCGCCGCTCATGGAGCACCCCCTTGTCCGCGCCATCTCTTTCACCGGGTCAAGCGACGTAGGCCGCATCATCGGCGAAAGCTGCGCCCGCACCTTCAAGCGCTGCTCGCTCGAGCTCGGCGGCAAGAATCCGATGATCGTCCTCGATGACGCCAACCTGGAACTCGCCCTCGAAGGCGCGCTCTGGGGAGCCTTTGGCACCGCCGGACAACGGTGCACCGCCACCAGCCGCATCGTTCTGCAAAAGGGCATCTACAAGAAGTTTGTGGACGAACTCGTTCGCCGCGCCAAGCTTCTCAAGATCGGCAATGGTCTCGACGAGAGCGTCGATGTCGGTCCCGTCGTCAGCAAGGCACAACTCGATACCGTGCTCGGCTACGTGGAGGTAGGAAAGAAAGACGGCGCGCGCCTGGCCACCGGCGGCAATCGGGTAGAGGACTCCGAACACACTCACGGTTTCTTCATCGAGCCCACGGTTTTCACCGATGTCGCGCCCAAGATGCGCATCGCGCAGGAAGAGATCTTCGGACCCGTCGTTTCCTGCATTCCCTGTGACTCGCTCGAAGACGGCATCGAGATCGCCAACGACGTGAAGTACGGACTCTCTTCGTCGCTCTATACCAGGGACGTGAACCGTGCCTTCGCCGCCATCCGCGACCTTGAGGCCGGAATTACCTACATCAATGCGCCCACCATCGGCGCTGAGGTGCATCTCCCCTTCGGCGGCGTCAAGCAGACCGGCAACGGCCATCGCGAGGGCGGCGTGGGAGCTTTTGACTTCTACACCGAGTGGAAGGCCGTTTATGTCGATTATTCAGACCGTTTGCAGAAGGCGCAGATCGACCGTCCTGAATAAATGAACACTACCCTGGGAGGGCGCGGGCGAACCGTGCCCTCTCCATCGCAATAACCATTTTCCTGAATCGGCAAGTTACTAAAGTCGAACGACCAACGCGCACTCCCTTCGATTAGATTCTCTAACCGAAGGCTCTTCCTAAAATAGACTTATCTACTATGCAGAACTATTGCCGCCTCCCAGGGGACGTAGAGTTGTGCTGACGGCCCAGTAGTCGAACTGCAGCAGTCTGGATGGTGAAGATATGTCCCTCCGCAACGTTTTGCTGTCACTGGTGACCTACGACAACGACTATCAACGGGCACAGGCAGATGCCGCCCAGTCCGCCGCGGTAGCCAATGGCTTGCAGGTGGAAATCCAATACGCGGAAAACGACGCAGTACTCCAGGTTCAGCAGATCCTGCGCGCCCTCCAACAGAAGCAACGTCATTTTGACGCCATTATTTCCGAACCGGTAGGCACCAGCATGGAGCAGGCGGCCCGCCTCGCCTCTTCCTGCGGCGTGGTGTGGGGCGTGCTCAATCATGACGCCGCCTACATATCAGCGTTGCGTCGCAACTCGACGGCCACCCAGTTTGAAGTCACGAACAATCACTATGAGATCGGGCGCATCCAGGCTCAGCAGGCGGCTGCGCTCCTGCCGATGGGCGGCGTCGTGCTCTATATAGAGGGTCCGGCCACCGGCGGTGCGGCGCGATTGCGCACCGAGGGGATGCTGGCCACCAAGCCACACAATGTCGAACTCAAGATTTTGAAGGGGGATTGGACCCAGGCCAGCGCGCGCCGCGCCATCACCAACTGGCTTTCCCTGAGCACCTCACGCAAGCTCGGGATTGGAGCCATCATTTGCCAGAATGACGCCATGGCCCTCGGCGTCAGGGAAGCGATTGAAAAGAACCTGAGCGGCCATGAACTCGACCTCTGGCTGGCGCTTCCCCTCACCGGCTGCGACGGTCTGCCCGGTGGAGGTCAGGACTTTGTGAAGCGTGGCCTCCTCACCGCCACCATCTCAGTCCTTCCGAACGCGGGAGTCGCTGTGGAACTCGTCGCGAAAGCTCTCAGGGGGGAACCCATCCCGGAAAAGACGGTGGGCGTCGTTGCTTCCCTGCCGGCGATTGAGAAGCTCCGCGATCAGTACCGCAATCTCACGGCCTTCAGCTACTGATTGGCACCGCAGCATTTGCTGCGTCCTAAGTCTGTGCGCTGGCAGTGTGCCCTTGCACTTCCTCCCGCCATAGGGTTCAATAACAGGTTCCTTCTGTCGTTGCCGGAGCCCTTTGATGACCACCAACCTGACCTTCCGCATCGCGCCCGCAACCCGCATGGCCAATGTCAGCTATGCAATCCGAGACCTCGCCGTCGTTGCCGACAAAGTTGCGCGCCAGGGTCACAAGATTCTCTATCTCAACATCGGCGACCCCTGCAAGTATGACTTCCCAACCCCGCCGCACATGGTGGAAGCCGCCGCCCGCGCCATGCGCGACGGATTCAATGGCTACGGCGAATCGCTCGGCGAGCGCTCCGCCGTCGAGGCCATCCGCGCCCGCGCTGAAGCCTCAGGCTTCCAGGGCATCCAGGGAATCATGGTTGGCCTCGGCTCCGGCGAGGTCATCGACAACTGCCTGACCGCCCTGCTCAATCCCGGCGACAACATCCTCACTCCATGTCCCGAATACCCTCTGTACGGCGCCGTGCTCGGCAAACTCGGGGCGCAGATGAATCCCTACTTCCTGAGCGAAGAAAACGGCTGGGAGCCTGATCTCGAGGACCTTGCGGCTCGCATCAATCCGCGCACCAAGGCCATTCTGCTCATCAATCCAAACAACCCCACCGGGGCCGTGTATTCCCGCGCCACACTGCTGCGCGTGGCGGAACTCGCCCGCCGCCACAATCTCCTCATCCTGGCCGATGAGATCTACGACCAGCTCATCATCGATGAAGATTGTCCCCATATCTCCATCGCTACCCTGGCGCCGGACCTTCCGGTCATCACGTTCAACGGACTCTCCAAGGCTTACCTCGCTCCCGGCTGGCGCATCGGATGGGCTATCGCCACGGGTCCGGCAGATACGCTCGGCGACTACCTGGAAGCGGTGTACAAGCTGTTGCGAGCGCGCCTTTCCGCACCAAACCCCTTTATGCACGTCATTGCCCCGGCGCTTCAGGGTCCTCAGGATCACCTCGGGGTAGTGCGGGAAAAACTGCGCCGCCGACGCGATCTCACCGTCCAGTGGGCTGCCGCCACCCCGCGCGTGTCTCTGGTCGCGCCCCGCGGAGCCTTCTACGCTTTTCCCCGTCTCGACATTCCAGAGGAAGACAAGCAGTTTGTCACGGCCCTGGTCGAACAGAAGCATGTACTGTGCGTTCATGGGTCCGGCTTCGGAGAGCGCCCCGGCACTCGCCACATGCGCATCGTCTTCCTGCCGGAGGAGGAAGTTCTGAGCGCGGCATACCAGGGAATTACCGAATTCATCGCCCATCGCTACTAACGCGTTTTCTCGGCCGACCGCCGTCCCCCGACGGCGGTTGTCTCTTGCATCACATACAGTCCAGGATGTCCGCTATCGCAGGTCCGGCTATCCCATTCGCTGCTTTCCAGTCGCCAGAAGTTACCTGAAATTCATATCCAGAACTCAACTTTCCGCGTCTAACTTCATAGAAACAAGTCCCATAGCTGGCTATCATCCAATGCCATGAGGCTAATTAAATCATTCGATAGCCATTTGACGGCGAATTCACCATCCTTTGCGAGCTCAGGCCTATCATAGAAAGTGATATGAACGAAACCATGATCAAGCAGTATCTGTTCGCCAGCGACTTCGACCAGACCTTGAGCTTCAATGACTCGGGGTTGGTTCTCACCGAGCTTCTGGGCATTCCCGTCGAGGAGTTCACCGAAAAAGCGGCGGGGATGGCGCAATTGAATCTTGTCCAGCAGGGCGCGGAACTCGCCTACCTGCTTTTGCATGACCCGGCGTTCCACTCACGGGTGCGCCGCAAGCACCTCATCGAGACCGGAAAGCGGATACCGCTGAAAGAGAACATCGAGCTTCTCTACAGCACACTGCGCGAAGGCATCCCCGGCTATGAGTTTGACTTTTACGTTCTCTCGGCGGCACCGGTAGAAATTGTGCAATCCGCTCTGGAGGGCATCGTCCCGGCCGATCACATCATCGGCACGGAATTCGAGTATGCAGCCGACGGCTCCATCAAGCGCCTCATCCGCGCGACCGCCGGATATGGCAAAGTGACACGCATCATGCAGCTCCAGGCAGAGCTCTCGATTGGACCCGACCACGTCGTCTATTCCGGCGATGGCAGCTCGGATATGAACGCCATGCTGCACGTCAACGAGGGCGACGGACTCACCATCGCGGTATCGGAGTCGCGCTGCGTTACCCAGATCGCGCGGCGCACCGTGCTCAGTGCCAACGCGCTCAGCGTGCTCGTGCCCATCCTGGAAGAAGTGGCACACTGGAAGCAGCCGCAGATCCGCCGCTTCTTTGAGTCGCAGGGTTTCCTGGTGCAGGAGTGGGCGCGCATGCGCACTGACGTTCTCACGCTGCGTTCGACTGCTTCAAATGCGAATGCAGCAGCAGCCGTCGCCGGGGAGGAAGAGTAATGCTGGCCTGGATTGGATGGGTGGCAACCGCCTGCTTCGGCCTCTCCTACTTTTTCAAGAAGCCCGCAACGCTGCGCCTCATCCAGGCAGGCGCCGCGATTCTCTGGATCAGCTATGGAGTGCTGATCCACGCCATGCCGGTCGTGGTAGCCAACGTCATCGTCGCCCTCGCGGCACTCTACTCTACCTTCTCCGGAGCTGCGCGCAAGGCGGAGACCGCCGGCTAACGCTGGAGATATGCGGCAGTGCTCAGGCGCTGCCGCATGTCTCATTCCTCATCCTACTTCTGTGCAACAGGCGCTGGGCTTTGCGCGGCATTCTGCGGAGCCACCGCAGCGGCATCCGGTGCGGCCTTCACAGGCTGTTCGTTGTGCGCAGGCCGCGACGCATTCGGTGTTCGAATGGTGCGTGGTGATGGCCCGCACTCGCTCGCAGGTCCGCAATTCGCCTGCGGAGCGCGCGCCACCAGCGTCGGCATCAGCAGCATGGGCATCGAGCTGGCAACATGGAACATGGCCACTTGCTCGTGGCTCTCACCGTCCTTAAAGGTGATGCGCACAAAATGATTGCGCCTGCGTTTCACCAACAGTCCCACGGCCACAGCGGGCGCCACGCCCAGCCGCACGGCCAATGGTTGCGTGTGTTCAAAGCTCGCAATCCGGTCGTAAGGAATTCCAAGCCGCTCCCCGGCACAGAGAAATACGAGTTGCTGCGCCGCGGTCAGGTCCAGCCTTCCCTCGCAACCCTCCTTCCAATGCGGAATTGTTCCTCCCACGTACACCGCCTCCGAACTTTCCAACGCAAACGCCGGGATGGCGATGGCAATCAACAGCAGCACGACAGCGGCTTTCCGCATGAATCCTCCCTGGGGAACGCTTCCCTGTTCCTTTCGTAGCCTAGCCGGTGCACATCGGCGGACAGTGCGCGCCTGTGACACTTTCTCAAGTGTCCTACCATGGCGAGAAATTGCTGATTCCGGCAGCGTTCTTTTCACATCCAAGCTGAATACAGGCATGAATGATGCCGTGAGGGAGTGTGACCAATGCTGAAATCCGTCGCCGTCGTGGTTGGCAGCTACCTGCTTTCCATCGTCCTGGTTGTCGCAAGCGACCCGCTGCTTTCCCTCCTGTTTCCGGGAGACTTCGTAAGAGGCCGCATCCCTTCCGACACTGCTCTGCTGGCCAGCACGGCGTGCTTCGTGGTGGTGTCCATCTTCTGTGCGTGGCTCTGCGCACGGCTTGCACCCGTCCGACCCGGGGCGCATGTCCTGTGGTTCTTTGTCCTCGGAGAAGTGATGGGCGTGGCCGCGTCAATTCCCAACTGGAGCAAGGGCTGGCCGCACTGGTACTGGATTTCCTGGCTGCTGACCTGGCCGGTAAGCTGCTGGCTCGGATTGCTGCTCGCCCGCAAAAGTGCGCCGCACTCGACGGCCATCGCCAGCCAACGGACATAGCCGAATGCAACTAAGACGCTCGTTGCATCCTATCGAGCATTGATAATCAAGGGGTCCGCGCTTTGCGCGATGTTTCGCTCCGGCGCGGGTTGTGCCATCCTTCTACCATGCAAACGTCTCGACCAGTTCGCACTCTGAGCATTGCGCTCGCAGTTTTCGCCAGCGCAATGCCCGCGTTCGCGCAGCAGCCAGCAGCGCAGCAACCCGAAGCAGCCAAGAGTCCGACCACCATCTCCGTCAAGGTGAGAGAGGTCAACCTGCTCGCCATTGTGCGCGACAAGAAGGGCGCGCCAGTGAACAACCTGACGAAGCAGGACTTCATTCTGGAGCAGGATGGGAAGGCGCAAACCATTACGCAGTTCGCGCATGAAACCGACCTGCCGCTGACCTTTGGCTTCATTGCAGACACGGGACCGGGACAACGGAAGGAGCTTGCGGACGAGAGGAAGGCGGCTACAGAGTTCGTCAAGCGATTGCTGCGCGAAGGCAAAGACAAGGCGTTTGTGCTGCACTTCGATAAAGAAGTGGAGCTGCTGCAGGATGTGACCGGCTCGAAGGACAAGCTTGCGAAAGGGATCGATCAAATCTCGGTGGGCGAGCGCAACAGCAACAGCAGCAACAGCGGCGGGCGCGGTGGCGGCGGCCGCGGGCGAGGCGATGATGATTCGCGGCAGCATCGCTACTTTCTGGGCGGCTCGATGCTGTATGACGCGGTGTACCTTTCGGCGGAGGAAGTACTGAAGAGTTTGAAGGGACGCAAGGCGGTGGTGCTGTTCTCAGACGGGCAGGACCACGGGAGCAAGACGACGCTGAATGGCGCGATTGAATCGGCGCAGAGGGCGGATACGCTGGTGTACACGGTGTTTGTGGCAAGCGAGCACGAGCAGGAAAACCGCGGGTTTGAAGAGCCGCGCAGACGCGGCGGCGGATATCCGGGCGGCGGCGGCGGACCGTTCCCGGGCGGAGGATATCCGGGTGGCGGCGGCGGAAGGCGGCGCGAACCTGAGCCGCGCGAAGATAAGGGCGCGGGAAAGAAAGTGCTGCAGCAGATTGCGCGCGAGACGGGCGGAAAGTATTTTGAGCTGTCAAAAAAGCTGACGGCGGAACAGATTTATTCGCAGATTGAAGAGGAATTGCGGCACCAGTACAGCTTGAGCTACACGCCGGAGAAAGCGGAGAGTGGCTATCACAAGCTGCATTTAAGCACTCGAAACGCAGATCTGACGGTTCAGACCAGGGAAGGATTTTACGCGGAGTGACGAGCAGACGATTGGCTTTATGGATAATCGTTGAAAAAGGCGTGTTTACTGATTCGGGCAATGGTTCCAGGTGGTCCGAAACGATTGACTAAGGAGTGATTCGTTTTGGAGCCTCCGGTGGACTAAAGAGGCAATCGTCTGCGGCCGCGCCGGAAGGCGGATTGAGAGCAGAGACCGGAGCATCCCGAGAGCCGAGGCGAGGAATTCAGGTGGCAAGAGAGTTGGAGAGACGAGAAAGCGCGGCCATGGCCGCGCTTTCCTGCGATGGTATGAGAGCTAATTCGAGCTGCCGGAAAATGACTTCTCACTGCCCTGAGACTGGAGAGGTGCGGCGATGGCGGCGCTTTCCGGATTCAGGAGGCCTTCCTGGCTGGGGCCGAGTCCGAGCTTGATGAGGGCGCGGGAGTCAGGAAGGATCTTCGTTTGCCAGTGATTGTCTGACTGGAAGCGGGTGAGCGCATCACGGGTGGCCTGATCCCACTCGCCGGTGGCTTCGCCGCTGAGGTAGTGTTCGCGGATGAGAGCCTGCTGGATTTCCGTGGTGCGGGCCTGATCGATGGACTGCTGACCGCGCGGCTTCTTCGACGTGACGGCCTGCAACTTTGCCTTGTGTCCCTTGCGTGAGGAGGCCGACTTGAGTGCGGTTCCGGACTTGGCGGCTCCTGCCTTGGAGGTGGTGGACTTGACGGCTGCGGACCTGGAGGATCGCCTGGTTGCGACGGCGGACTTGGCGGCGGTGGAACTGGGTGCGCTGGACTTGGAGTGAGCGGTCCGGGCGGCGGGAGCGGCGACTGCCGGCTTATGGGTTTTTGCAGGCTTGTCGGCGGCGGCCATGGGGGCAGCGCAGAGCAGGACCGAAGCGGCCAGCAGGAAAGTGGATTTCAGTTTCGACAGAGACAGCATCGAGCACACCTCTCCGGGCGGTACGGCACCCGTGGCGTATCAGGATTCGACCGGGGCGGAGCTGGCGTGTCAGGCCGTGCGATTGGATCCGCGGACTAGCGAACAGATTCGGTCGATGCCAACCCGCCGCCGGATTTCGAAAATTCGATGCCCGGCGGCGAGGTGGGGATTGCTACAGGGTACTACGGCAGAGTGCCACCTAAGAAGGTATTTGTCGCCTCGCGTCCCTGTCCGGCCTGGCGGACGACGAAAACGACGTCCTGACCGGACTTCAATCCCGCTTCGATTTTGGCGAAAGCGTTGGGATCTCCGACGGGCTGACGGTTGACTTCCAGGATGACATCGCCACGCCCAAGCTGGACGGAATCCGCGAAGCTGCCGGGCTTGACATCCAGAATGAGAACACCCTGATTGGGCTGAAGATTCAAGCGCTTGGCAGTAGCAGGGGGCACCGACTTGACGGTGATGCCGAGCTTGCTTTCCTTGGGCGCCTGTTCCTCGCTCTCCTCTTCGTTGGTGCCGAGCTGAGCGCCGAAGAGCTTCTGACGGTCGGCAACGGTAACGGTGGTCTCCTCCTGCTTGTTGTTACGCAGGTATCCGATCTTCAGTTTGTCTCCGGGGTGATGGCCGCTGACCTCGGCGACGAGTTCATCGCCGTCCTTGACGGGCTTTCCGCCGACGGCAACGATGGCATCGCCACCCTTGATTCCGCCTTGTGCGGCGGGACCGCCGGGGGTGACATCCTCGACGACGACGCCTTTGCCTCCGCCATACATACGGGTGACGGCGGGGGTGGGCTCAGCCTTGAAGGTGATTCCGATGGAGCCGCGCTCCACCTTGTGGGCGGGGGAGACGAGCTGGTTGAAGACCTGGGCGATGGTGTTGGAGGGCATGGCAAAACCGACGCCCTGATAGCCGGAGCTTTCGGTGTAGATGGCGGTATTGATGCCGATGACGTTGCCTTCCATATCGACGAGCGGACCACCGGAGTTGCCGGGGTTGATGGCGGCGTCCGTCTGGATGAAGGACTGGAACTGGCGTCCGGGGACGATGTTGCGGCCCTTGGCGCTGACGATTCCGGCGGTGACGGTGGACTTGAGGCCGAAGGGGCTGCCGATGGCGAGCACCCAGTCGCCGACCTGCATGCTGTCAGAGTTTCCGAGCTTGGCGAAGGGCAGAGGGTGGTTGACCTCGATCTTGATGACGGCGAGATCGGTTTCGCGATCGGTGCCGATGACCTTGGCGGGATAGCTGACGGTGGCGGGCTCTCCCATGAGGGAGACGCGGATACGGTCGGCTTTATCGACGACGTGGAAGTTGGTGATGATGTAGCCGTTGGGGCTGACGATGACACCGGAGCCGAGGGACTGGGAAGTCAGGTCGCCACCACCGGGCGCTCCGGGGGTTGCGCCGCCGGGATCCTGGCCACCGAAGAAGCGGTCAAACCAATCCTGGAGATTGCCATTGCCTGCGCCGGGACCGCTGTTGTCCTGATCCTCGTCCGGGGTCGGCTGCTGGGGAATTCCGCGACGGAATTTCTTGTGCGGGTTCTTCACGACGGACTCGGTGTTGATGTTGACGACGGCGGGTTCGACGGCCTTGGCGACGCGAGCGAATTCATTGTCATGCTGGCGCGCAGCGGGGACGGTCAACTGTGGGGCGTCGGCGGAGTCCACGGACTTGGCGCGTGCGGTGAAGGTAAGGACGGTGCCGATCATGAGCACCAAAGCGATGGTTACGGATCCTACGAAAAGCGGGGCAAAACGGTTTCTCTTGTTTTCTGTCATCTGAATCTGCGGCAATCCGCTTGCATCTTTCAGCGGTTCCATGTGCCCTCCGGCAAGGTGTGTCTGCTAAGTAATTTTATCTCTTTCTTCAAGGAGAAAAGAGCACGGGCCGGGCGCAGCGAGCTACGCCGGTTCTGCTTTGTTAGACGCGCAAGTGTGGGAATTCGTCAACAAATATTGAGTAGGGTGAGGGTTATCGGAATTAGGGAAAATTGCTGAGGGGGAAATCTGGCCCGCTTCGGGCGGGAAACGGGCCCTCGTGCGACTACTGGAGAGGTGGATTGTAGCTGAGGATCTGACGGGTCCACTCCCCGGCGACGGTCTTGAGCCAGTTGAGGGAGGCTTCGTCTCCGCCGTCGGCGTAGAGATAGACAAAGAGGAGACGGCCCCGGACGCGGAGAAGGACGGAGGCGTTGAGCACTTGGGAGGCGACTCCGCCCGAGGTTACGGGAGAGGCCATGGCAACGGCGTAGGCATCGGGACTCTGGAAGATGACGCCGAGGGGGGTGATTTGCTGAATGCTGATGCCTTTGGAGTCTCCCATCTCGCGGAGTTTGCGGGTGGCTTCTTCGGAGGAGGACTGGGCGGTTTTGGCGAGGGTGGTGCCATCGCCGATCTGCTGCTTGACGCTGGCGATGACTTCGGCGAAGTCAGAGGCGGAGATCTCCTGGGTGGCGGCCTCGGCCCGGCGACTGACCTCGACGAGCATATAGCGGCCGAGTCCGCGGGCGGGACTGGTAAGGCCGGGGAGGATGCCGGAGGGGACGAAGGCGCAAAGGAGGCGGGTGGTGTCTGGGACCATGTAGGCGAAGTAGTCGCGCTTGTCGGCGCCGACTTCGACGATGCCTCCGGCGGGCGCGGGGAGGGTGAGGGAGACGCCGCCGGTGGTGGCGAGGCAGTCCGATGCGGCGTGGAGGGCGGGAGCGGCGAGGAGGAAGATCAGGGTGAGGCGCAAGAACAGCTTCATGGAGATGCTCCTGGGAATGAGAAGAGGCTCTCTGAATATGCCTTTGGAGGCGGGGTGGGGCAAGGGAAATCGAAGGGAGGCTGAGAGGCAGGGGGGGAAATCGATTGGAGGCAGAGAGGCAGGGGGG
>CAILAZ010000243.1 GCA_903832295.1 uncultured Acidobacteriota bacterium | reverse complement strand
CTTCGGCAACCTAATCAGCTCAACAGGTTTGACGGCCAACAATTACTTGTTTGCGGGCGAGCAGTTCGATCCTGAACTTGGCCTCTACTACAACCGTGCGCGATATCTTGATGTTCGTGCGGGTCGGTTCTGGGGTATGGATGCCTACGAGGGGGATCCGAACGATCCGCCAAGCCTTCATCACTACTTGTATGCATACGCCGATCCGGTATTCCTGACGGATCCCTCTGGGATGACTCCGCTAACGGACTTTGTAAGCCAGCTCAATACGCTCATGAGGAGATTGGGCAGCGCGACAAGCTACACAGCCACCAGACTTGGACAGCTTGCGCACTTCGCCATCGAAGGCGATATTATGATCAAGTTTGGATTTCTCGGGGGAAATCTTGTACTGCCAGAGCAGACGCTTCCAGGCGTTGGACGCGTGGACCTGATCGTTAATTTCGGGGTTTATGAGATCAAGCCGCTCGGCGGAACAGTAGATCCCGGAAATCAACTGACGACGTACTTGGGCGCATTGGGAAAGAGGTTCTTCGCAGGAAATATCCCATTTGATGACGTCGTTAACAAGGGCCTTTTTATGGCCTCCCTGCCTGTGTGGGTCGATCTGCATTATGGGCTATTAATCCCAGGGGAAATCGAGTATGACTATAGGATTTCCTGGCCCGTCCTGCTTCCTATACTGGCGTATGGGTTCGCTCGTGTGACAATTGCGTCCTATAACTACATGCTGGGCGTGGACTTCGGAGTTGCGGCGGCGTCGCCCGTTCCCATCTGAGATTGGACATGAGAATGTTTGACGGATATATCGTTCGCTCGAATTGCACGATTGGGATGCAAGAACTAGCAAATCATTCTAAAGTGGCTAGATTGCGATCTCTTCCCAGGGGCTGGCTCACATATGAGTTTCACGACCCCCTGTTCGCTGATCCGGATTTTTATACGGATCGTTGGCAAGCCAAAATGGACCGATATCCGGCCATGCGGCAAGCACAAATTACTATGCGCACTGAGGAGCGTTCTCTCCTGCTGCCATGGTACGAGAAAAAGCGCAAACTAGGGGATGCCGATGCGATCTTTACGTGCGGGGAGACCACCTATATGTTTGCCAGCCTTACGCCACTGAGGTGGGTAGAATACGACGTAGATGCCGCAACAGAATCGTCGGCCCGAGTGTTGCTCAAACTCGAGTTGACCGACAGCACCGAGCCCCCAAAGATCCTCGGGGAACTGATAGACGAATGGGCGTCAAGTGCAAAGGGGGAATGCGATCGCGCTTCCGAAGTTCGTTGGGAACACGGTTCATGTTTACTTTCCCTTTCAAAGCCGTCGGGCGACCTTATGTGGATCGGCGCGCTTTGGGTCCTGCTTTGTGATCGCCGTTGGAAGACCTGCGTTAGCAAGTTCACCTTAAGAACAGAGCAGGGCTAGTGGGCGGACTGGACCTGGTGGTTATGACGAACTCGGCAACCGCATCGCGCAGACCGACGCAGCCAGGCGCACCACCAAGTACGCCTATGACCAGTTAGGCCGTCGCAGCCAGCGCACGCTCCCGCTGGGCCAGTCGGAGAGCTATGCCTACGAGGCCAACGGCAACCTGTCGGCAAAGACGGACTTCAACGGCAAGACAACGAATTACGCTTATGATCCGACAAACCGCCTGCTCACCAAGACTCCGGACGCGAGCTTTACGGCCTTGCCGGTGAACTTCACCTACACCACCACCGGCAAGCGGCAAACGATGACCGATCCCAGCGGCGTGACCACCTACACCTACGATCCGCAGACGGACCGGCTGGTGTCGAAGCAGACGCCCTTCGGGACCATCTCCTACACCTACGACGCGGCGGGCGACGTGACGGAAATTTCGTCCTCGAACCAGAACGGCGCGGCCAT
>CAILAZ010000242.1 GCA_903832295.1 uncultured Acidobacteriota bacterium | reverse complement strand
GGGGTCCTTCGCTGGCGCTCAGGATGACACTTCAACCCAACAGCAACAGCAAAGGTCAACCCAACAACAACGGCAGAGGTCAACCCAACTGCAACAGCAAAGGTCAAACCCAACTGCAACAGCAAAGGTCAAACCCAACAGCAACAGCAAAGTTCAAACCCAACAGCAACAGCAAAGGTCAACCCAACAGCAACAGCAACAGCAAAGTTCAAACCCAAACCCAACAGCAACAGCAACAGCAACAGCAACGGCAACAGCAAAGGCAAAGGCAACAGCAAAGGCAACAGCAAAGGCAAAGGCAACAGCAAGGGCTGGATTGGGCGGCCGTGGAAGCACAGGATGGGATTGCTGGCGGACCGTGGATGCGGTCCGCAGGTTTGTTTTGGCACAAAGGTAACCACGGACGCGACCAGGGGCGAGGGCTGGGCTTTACTTTCGATTTCCAGAGCAGCATACTGGGCACTCCGAAATCTTCTTAATGGTTGACAGGCACATCATGAGCAGTTTGTTCAGAAGTGTGTTCACCCTGGCGGTCCTGCTGCTTGGCTTTGGACTGCTGACCGAAGCATTCCACCTGATGAATCAGCCCAGTGACAAATCCCTGCTGGGTGGCATCGCGATGATTCTCGGCCTGGTGCTGGCCGTGCCAATGATCGTCCACATAATCTGGAGCAAACTGAAATGACAATTCTGAAGGGTAATTTTCAGGACGACAAGACGGGCCTGGCGGGCTTGCCTCTGGGCAAAATTCTGCGCTGGGTGGGGATCGCCTTCGCGGTGCTTGTGGGCTGGATTCTGCTGGGCAACATCATTCGGGTCACGCGGATTGACGCCGGACATGCGGGCATCGAGATCAACCTGGCAGGCAGCCAGCGCGGGGCTTCGGATATTCCGATACGGACGGGTTGGGTCTTTTACAGTCCGCTGAAGAGCCAGGTGCTACAGTTCCCGACGTATGTGCAGACGGTGAAGTGGACCCGCAATCCCAACGAAGGCCATCCGGTGAACGAGGAGATGGGCTTCAACTCAAAGGAAGGGATGGAGATTGCGGCGGACGTATCGCTTTCCTATGCGATCGAGGGGACGAAGGTTCCGGAGTTTTATGTGAAGTACCGGATCAGCGACCTGGAGAACTTTACCCACGGAATTCTGCGGGACATTGTGCGCAACTCGCTGAACGAGGTGGCCTCCACGTACACGGTGGAGGATATCTACGGCGAGAAGAAGGCCGAGTTCCTGAAGAAAGTGGAAGTGATGATCGAGAGCAAGGTTTCGCCGGTGGGCGTTTCCGTGCAGCAGTTTGGATTTATCGGCGCGCCGCATGTGCCCGCGGTGATTGCGAACTCGATCACGGCGAAGGCGCAGGCGATCCAGGAAGCAGAGCGGGCGAAGAACGAACTGGCGACAACCCAGGCCGAGGCGGCAAAGAAGATTGCAGAGGCAGAGGGCGACGCGCGGTCGCAGGTGCTGCGTGCCCAGGGCGAGGCAGATGCGAACCGAATCCGGCAGAGTTCGCTGACGGCACAACTGCTGGAGCTGCGGCGGCTGGAAAATCAGCGGGCGCTGATTGACCGCTGGAATGGACAACTGCCGACGGTGGAGACCGGACAGGGCGGTGGCGGCATCATGCTGCAACTGCCGAAACCATAGAGACGATCTGGGTATGGAAAAGCGCCGCCCGAGGGGGCGACGCTTTTCTGTTGAGAGCGGAAGGGCTCAGGCGGCACGCTTGTAGGCATCGCGAAGGGCGCGGACGCGGTCGTGAGCAGCGAGTACGCTGTGGGCCTGGGTTTCCACGATGGAGTGGATGTCGAGCGGGAGGTCGGCGCGCAGGGCCTCCTGGTAGTGGTTCTTGGCGTTATCTTCGCCGCTTTCGACCGACTCGAGAATGCTCTCGTCGCCGCCTCCGAATTTCTGCTTGAGGTCAAACCAGGCACGATGGAGTTTGTTGGCCATGCTGGGACTGCGGTCGGGATCGGCTTCGCCAAGCTGCCGGGCAATGCTCTCCAGCTCTCCGGAAAACTTGGCGCGCTCGAGCGACTGGCGGGAGAAGAATTCCTTCAGGTCTGCGTTTTGCGCGTGCTCGGCGGCATCACGGTAGCCGAGCTGTCCATCGCGGCAGGTCTCGATCAGTTTTTCGATGATATCAAGGGTGTGTTCAGCCATTTCAGCGGTTATCCTCTTTTCGCGTAAGGTACACGTTAGGAATGAGATGGCTCGGGCGAAGGCAGGTTTGCAAGGGCTGAGCTCGAATAGCTGAATGGAACGGGAGCAGAAGATGAGCAAAACGAACGCATGCAGGATTCTCGACGGGTTGGGAATTGCATACAGGATGCGGGAGTACGAGGTGGATCCCGAGGACCTTTCGGCGGAGAACGTGGCGGCGAAGGTGGGGTTTGCGGCGGAGCAGGTGTTCAAGACGCTGGCGGTGCGAGGTGACCGGAATGGCGTGGCGGTGGCGGTGATTCCGGGGAATTACGAACTGAACTTCAAGGCGCTGGCGCAGCTCACGGGAGACCGCAAGGTGGAGATGCTTCCGCTGAAAGAGGTGCAGGCGGTGACGGGCTACATTCGCGGCGGGGTGACGGCGCTGGGGATGAAGAAGGACTACCCGGTGTTTGCCGACGAGACGATTGAGCTATGGGACGAGCTGTGCGTTTCCGCGGGAATGAGGGGATTGCAGATTGTGCTGCGGCCAGCGGATTACCTGCGGGCGACGGGGGCGAAGGTGGGCGGGATCGCGAGGGAGAAGCAGTGAAGCCCCCGCTCCTTGCGGAGCGGGGCGGTGTTGATGGAGCTATGGCTGGCGGCTCCAGGTACGGATGGTTGCGATCTCTGCCGCAGGGATCTGCAGGTACTCGAGGAACTGCTGGTGTTCGGCAGGGTCCTGCTGCTCGAATTGTTTGTGCCAGCGGCGCATGTTCTCTTCGGTAAGTCCGGCGGCGTGCATGATGGAAACCCACTTTTCCTTGGTCATTTCAGACGTCCTCCACGTGCCGTCCTCCGCCTGGAGAAGCCGGAGGATGGCGAATTGGTGCTCGCGAAGCGTTTCGATCTCCCCATCGAGTTCAAGCAGGCGGCGTTTTAGCACGGCGGTTGCCTGATTCGAGTGCTCGTCGAGAATCTGGCGGATGTCGGCCAGGTGCAGGCCAGCGTCGCGGTAGGCGCAGATGGCGCGGAGCCTCTCCACCTGTGGGGTGGAGTAGCGGCGGTAGTTGGCACCGGAGCGGCAGGCTGGTACGAGGAGTCCGAGGGACTCGTAGTAGAGCAGCGTGCTGCGGCTCAATCCGCAGAGCCGGGCGAGTTGGGAGACGGTCAGCATCGGAACAACTCCAGCTTGAACCCTGCAGCTTTAGACGGGTCAAGAGGCAATTGTGAGATTCGGTGTCCTCGGCCCATTCAAAGTCTAAAACCCTCACCAACTCAGTTTCGCTCAGCGCAGGAGTTTGCGCAGCGCGGGCTCGAGCTCGGGGTCTTCGAAGCGGAAGCCGGCGTCGAGGAGGCGGCGGGGGATGATGCGCTGGCCGGAGAGGAGCATCTCTTCGGCCATTTGTCCGGCGAGGGCGCGGAGGGCGAAGGCGGGGACGGGGATGAGGGTGGGGCGGTGGAGGACGCGGCCGAGGGTGCGGGTGAATTCGGCGTTGGTGACCGGGTTGGGGGTGGCGAGGTTGAGTGCTCCGTGGGCCTGATCGCTGGAGGCGGCGAAGAGGTAGGCGCGGGCGGTGTCTTCGAGGGTGACCCAACTCCACCACTGGCGTCCGTTGCCGAACTTTCCGGCGACTCCGAAGCGGAAGGCGGGGAGCATTTTGGCGAGGGCTCCGCCACGGGTGCTGAGGACGAGTGAGGTGCGCATGTGGGCGACACGGACTCCGGCCATGGCGGCGGGAAGGGCGGCATCTTCCCACCCGCGGCAGACGTCGGCAAGGAATCCGAGGCCGGGCTCGCTTTCCTCGACGAGTTCTTCTTCGCCGCGGTTGCCGTAGTAGCCGATGGCAGAGCTGCAGATGAGGGCAGAGGGCTTTCCAGAGCGGCGGAAGGCGGTGGCGACGGCGCGAGCTAGGTTGGCGGTTCCCTGGACGCGGCTGTCGCGGATCTCAGCCTTGGCCTTGTCGGTCCAGAGGGTGGCGACGGGCTTTCCGGCGAGGTGGATGACGACGTCGAAGTCGGCGAGGGCGGCGGGGTCGAGGGCAGCAGAGGACTGCCAGAGCACGTCTCCACGGCCGAGCTTTGCGGGATCTCGAACGAGGCTTTGGACAGTGTGATGCTGGGTATTGAGCAAGGTGGCGAGCTGGCGTCCGATCATGCCACTGGCACCGCTGATGAGCACTTTCATTTCAGTTCTCTGCCTCAGGATCATTGTCTGTTGCCAAGGCATCGGATGCAACAGGAGCAGCTTGCGACTCGCGGGCCTTGGCGTTACAGGGAGGTTACAAGCTAGAATCAATTATGGCGAGCTTTCGCGAGCAAATTGCGACCAATGTTTTAACCGCGACGCGGTTTCGCGAACTGCTGAAGATTGCCCGCACCAACCGCCCCAGCGACGACCTCGACATTATCCAACGCGCCTACGAACTCTCATTGCAGCACCATAGCGGACAGCAGCGCGCCTCGGGCGAGCCCTACCTGGTGCATCCGCTGGAAGTGGCAATTCTGCTGGCGGAGATGAAGCTGGACACGACGGCGATTGCCGCCGGACTGCTGCACGACTCCGTGGAAGACACGAGCGTGACGACGGAGGAGATCAAGGAGCAGTTCGGAGAGCAGGTGGCGCACATCGTGGAAGGCGTCACCAAGATCAGCAAGATTGATTTTGCCTCGCGCGAGGAGGCGCAGGCAGAGAACGTGCGCAAGATGATGCTGGCGATGGTGGACGACATAAGGGTCGTGCTCATCAAGCTGGCAGACCGGCTGCACAACATGCGGACGCTGAAACATCTGTCTCCCGAACGGCAGACGAAAATCGCCAAGGAGACGCTGGAGATCTACGCGCCGCTGGCACACCGACTGGGGATGGGCAAGGTTCGCGGCGAGCTGGAAGATCTGTCGTTTCCCTATGTGGATCCGGTGGGCTACAAGATGGTGGTGGAGCAGGTGGAGGCGCTGCGGAAGGACGGCGAGCGCGCCCTGGGAAAGATGGCCGACACCATCCGGCAGAAGGTGAAAGAGGCCAACATCAACATTGTGCGGGTGGATTCGCGCATCAAGCGGATGTACTCGATCTACCAGAAGGTGATCAAGCAGAAGATCAACGCGGACCAGATGTATGACCTGCTGGCGCTGCGGGTGATCACCTACTCGGTGAACGACTGCTACGCGGTGCTGGGAATTATTCATAATGCGTGGCGCCCGGTGCCGGGGCGGATCAAGGACTTTATCGCCATGCCGAGGCCGAACCTCTACCAGTCACTGCACACCACGGTGATTGCCGAGGATGGGCATCCCTTCGAGGTGCAGATACGTACGGAAGAGATGCACAAGATGGCGGAAGAGGGGATTGCGGCGCACTGGAAGTACAAGGACGGGCCGATCTCCGCCAGGGACGAACAGCGGTTGGCATGGCTGAGGCAGGTAGTGGAGTGGCAGCGGGAGATGGCCGATCCGAGCGAGTTTCTCTCGACGCTGAAGATCGATCTCTATCCGGAAGAGGTGTACACGTTTACGCCGAAGGGCAAGGTGGTGATTCTTCCGCGAGACGCGACGCCGATTGATTTTGCGTACACGGTGCATACCGAGGTGGGGCACTCCTGCGTGGGAGCGAAGGTGAACGGGCGGATCGTTCCGCTGCGCTCAAAGCTGCGCTCGGGCGACATTGTGGAGATCATGACGCAGACGGGGCACAACCCGAGCCGCGACTGGCTGGGGATTGTAAAAAGCTCGCGGGCGCGGCAGAAGATCAAGCACTGGCTGAACATTCACCAGCGCGAACGGGCAATTGAGATTGGGCGCAAGCTGATTGAAAAAGAGGCGCGGAAGTACAGGATCGCGCTGAAGGACATCAAGGATCCCGAGTTGCAGAAGGCGGCGCTGGAGTACGGCGTGAGCAAGGTGGACGACCTGCTGGCGGGGATTGGCTACGGCAAGTACTCATCGCGATCTGTGCTGGCGAAGGTGCTGCCGGGGAGCAATCTGCAGCCGGGCGAGGAACAGCAGGGGCTGGCTTCGGCGGTGAAGCGCGCGTTTGGCAACGACAGCTCGGCGCTTACGGTGCGCGGCACCGACGACCTGCTGGTGTACCGGGCACGATGCTGCAACCCGATCCGGGGTGAAGAGATTGTGGGCTACGTGACCCGTGGCAAGGGCGTGGCGGTGCACAGCAAGACATGCTCAAACGTGCAGAATCTGATGTATGAGCCGGAGCGCAGGCTGGAAGTGGAGTGGTCCCACAAGGAGCCTCGCATTGCCGGGGGCGCGGCGGCTTACCCGGTGAAGCTGGTGGTATCGAGCGACGACCGTCCGGGAATGATCACGCAGGTGTCAGCGGTGATCAGCGGGGAAGACGCAAACATCCGGCATATTGAGGCGAAGACGGGGAACGCGGCCGCGACCATCGACATTATTTTTGAGACCCGCGATGTGAACCACCTGAATCGGATTATCACCGGCATCCGCCGCATCCAGGGCGTGCGCGATGTAGAGCGCGTGCAGAAGCTGACCAGTTAAATGTCCCGTTACGCAAAGAAGCAGCAAGCCGCGCCGGTGGTGATTCCAGTGCAGACGCAGGCGGTGGAGTACGCGTATGTATCATTGCAGCGCACGCAGCGCGGGTTGGTGGGGATGCTGGTGGCGTGCGCGGTGCTGGGAATGACGGTGTTCCGGGTGCCTCCGGGGACGCTGGGGAGCCGGACGTTTCTGCCGATTATTCTCTCGACGTCGCTGCTGACGTTTGCCTACACGATTCGGAATGCGATGGTGCTGCCGTCGCTGGCGGAGCTGAGAAGGAGTCCGCGCAACGGGGATGCGCTAAGGCGCTGGCACAGGAACAATTTGATCGTGATGTGCCTGTGTGCGGCGGTGGGGCTGCTGGGCTTTGCGATGCAGTTGCTGGGGGCGGCGACGGCAATTGCGGTGACGCTGTATGCGATTGCGGTGGGATATTTGTTTTTGCTGAGGCCAGCGAAGCCGTAGGGACGGGGCGGAACGGGATCGTGAGTGCGAGGGCGATTAGTTGCAAGCGACGGCGAGGTTAGAATGGGTGCTCGTGGAAGATTGCATTCCGAAGGAGTAAGAGATTATGCGTGAAGTAATTGCGACGCCCAACGCCCCACAAGCCATTGGACCCTACTCGCAGGCGATCCGGGCGAATGGATTTATTTTTGTCAGCGGTCAGATTCCGGTGGACCCGGCGACGCAGCAGGTGGTGGAGGGCGGAATTGCCAAGCAGACCGAACAGGTCATCAACAACCTGGAGGCGATTCTGAAGGCGGCGGGCAGCGGGCTGGACAAGGTGGTGCGCACGGGGGTGTACATGACGGACTTGACGGAGTTCAAGGCGATGAACGACGTCTATGAGCGGTTCTTCCCGCAGAGCGCCCCGGCGCGGGCGACGGTGCAGGTTTCACGGCTTCCCAAGGATGTGCTGGTGGAGATTGATGCGATCGCGTTGGCCGAATAATTGCGAGGAACCGCCGGGCGGCTCCATCCGTATCTAAGAACGTGTTTGCATGGAGGAGAGTTATGTCCGGAAGATGGATGGCGGCGGTGGTGATGGTGGCGGCGCTGGTGGGTAGCGGATGCAGCGTGCAGGAGAAGAAATCCAGCAACGGCAATGAGGATGTGAAGATTGAGACCCCGCTGGGCGGCATGAAGGTGAAGACCAATGACTCCGTGGTGGTCTCTGACATTGGAATTGCCGCATATCCGGGCGCGACGGTGGTGAAGCAGGATAAGGACAACGGCGCAGCCGACGTGGATATGAGCTTCGGGGGCTTCCACCTGGGAGTGAAGGCGGTGAGCTATCTGACGCCTGATTCGCAGGAGAAGGTGCTGGCGTTCTATCGCAAAGAGCTTTCGCGGTATGGCGATGTGATTGAGTGCAAGGGAGTGACTGTGGTAGGAAAGCCAACCAAGACAAGCGATGGGCTTACCTGCGAAAACGACAACCACATCAGCGTGAGGGACAAGGCGGGGAGCTCGGAAACTGAGCTCAAGACGGGTTCCAAGAGCCACCAGCGGATTGTGGCGCTTGAGCCGGAGCAGGGCGGCACGAAGATTGGGCTGGTGCTGCTGGATTTGCCGAAGGACAAAAAAGAGAGCAACTGAGGATTAGAGCTGGGAAGGCGCTGTGCCGATGGGCACGGCGCCAAGTTCCCGGCGCAAGGCTTGCACGCGGCGCCGCCAGGCGACGGCGAGCACACAGCCGATACTGATGAGTCCGGCGCTGAGGCCAAACCAGAGGCCGCGAACTCCCCAACCCATGCGGAAGCAGAGCCAGGTGCCCAGCGGCAGGCCGACGAGCCACCAACCTACAAAATCAGTGATCATGGCGATGCGGGTGTTGCCGGAGCCGCGCAGGGCTCCGATGGCAGTGACCTGCACGCCATCAAAAAACTGGAAGACGGCGGCGATGGCCAGCAGGGAGACGCCGACCTGGGCGACCTGGGGATTGTAGGTAAAGATGTGGACGATGGCCAGGGGGAAGGTCCAGAGCACGATGGCGGAGCAGCTCATAAAGCTGGCGCTGAGGGCGAGGCCGCTCCAGCCGCTGATGTTGGCAGCTTCGGCGTCGCGGCGTCCGATGGCATTGCCGACGCGGACGGAGGTGGCCTGAGCGATTCCGAGGGGGACCATGAAGGTGAGCGAGGCCATGATGAGGGCGATCTGGTGTCCGGAGACGGCGACGGCGCCGAGGCGTCCGGCGGCGAGGGTGCTGGCGGAGAAGATGCCGACCTCGAGGACGATCTGGCTGGCGGCGGGAGCGCCGAGGCGGAAGATTTTCGCGATGCGCCGGGTGTAGAACTGGCGGGCATAGTGCATCACGCGCCAGTGCTGGCGGCGGTTCTGCCAGGCCATGTAGGCGAGGAGCACGAGCATCATGTAGAGGCGGGCGAGGGCGGTGGAGAGCCCCGATCCGGTGGCTCCGAGGGCGGGCAGGCCGAAGTGCCCGTAGATGAGGGCGTAGTTTCCGGCGAAGTTGATGAGGTTGGCCGAGAGCATGGCAAAGGCGATGACCTTGACCTGGTGGGTTCCCTGGAGAAAGACGCGCATGGCGACGAAGCCCATGAGGGGCGGCAAGCCGCAGGCCATGGCGTAGAGGAAGGGAATGGCCTGGCGGACGATCTCAGGGGCGATGCCCATGGGGGCGAGGAGCGAGGCGCTGGCGGCGACGGCGAGGGCGCAGAGGAGGCCGAGGGGGAGAGCGAGCTGGGCTCCGGCCCACAGGGTTTGCAGGCAGTCGTCCAACAGGCCCGCGCCATAGCTCTGCGAGATCATGGAGTCTGTGCCGAGGAGCAGGCCTTCACAGACAATGGCGAAGACGACGAAAACGGCGGAGCCCAGGCTGACGGCGGCAAGCGCGGTGGGACCGACGCGGCCGATCATGGCAATGTCCACGAAGTTCATGGACATCCAGCCGACTTCGCCGAGGACGATGGGCACGGCGAGGCGCAGCAGGGGCGGCATTTCGCGTTGGATGGCGCGCAGGTGGAGCATGGGATTCCGTTCCGCAAACACAGCAAAAGGCCTCCGCGGCGGCGGAGGCCTACACTTCTCCCGGCTTCACGCGGAGGGACATCCGCAATCCGGCGCGTGCCGTGCTCAACACGAGCGTAATGCGCCCAGGTAGCTTAGCCCTTGGTGACTTTGTCGCCCTTCAGGCAGCTGGAGCAGACGCGCATCTTCTTGGTGTTGGTGGTGCCGGCAACCTTGGCCTTCACCGGATGCAGGTTCACGTTCCAGCGGCGGCGGGACTTGTTGTTGGCGTGCGATACGTTATTGCCGAACTGCGGACCCTTGCCGCAGACTGAACAAACCTGTGCCATGACTAACTCCAGAATTTGGAACCGCTTGGGCTTTCGACCGCTGCACTGGTCTCCAAATGGAGCCAAAACTACATGGGGGTGCAACCCAGGAAAGAAACGCGCGGAACCTGAAATGAACTAAAGAGGCTGGTCGCCAAAATCTGATTCTACAAGAGGCTGTGGATTTCAGCAACCCGGCAGGCGGAATCGTTCTGGTGGACGCTCATTGCCTGGAGCGCCGCCACTTGATAAAGAATACCAGTTCTCCGAACAGGAAGAGGGATCCAAAGACGATCTTGTTTTCCCGGGCCAGCCAGAGGGGGAGAAAAATGTCGAAGTTCGGAGCGCGGTCGGGGGTGAAGCGGGCAGCCACATCGGTGAGCGGACACCGGCATCGGTTGAGAGCCAGAACGAGGCACTCGAGCAGAACGAGGGCGCTGAGGAGCGCCGCCCACCGGAACCTCTGCGCCAAGGCGGCAAAAGGGATGGCGACGATGCAGGAGGCGAAGAAGAGCCAGACGGCGGTGTGCAGGAGCTTGATTTCCAGAAGCGACGAGCTTGGTTCCATCGATTCCTCACGACAGAGCGCAATCGAAAAATAGTTTACACTTGGCGCATGAGCGGATCGCAACCGGCTTCCATCAAGGTCCACAAGAGCAGCGGCAACACCATGGAAATTGCGTGGAAAGACGGCCACCAGAGCACGTACAGCTTTGCCTACCTGCGCGATGCGTGCCCGTGCGCGCTGTGTAACGACGAGCGCGAGAAGAGCCGCCGGCAGCCGGATCAACCGTCTTCGCCCGATGCTGGGCCGCTGCCAATGTTCAAGCCCGTGCTGCGGCCTACCGAGGTTGCTCCGGTGGGCAATTACGCCATCCGGTTCACGTGGAACGACGGGCACCAGCACGGAATCTACTCGTGGAGCTATCTGAGGGAGTGGTGCCCGTGCGAGGAATGCCGGGCGGCAAGGCACGCGGGCGATGGGCTGCAATACGACATCGAGCACCACCCGCCGCGCAAGCAGTAGGGCGGGCAATCCGATCTCCTAAACCTGTTAGTCTTTTCTCAGGCCCTTCGGTCGCAAATCAAGCATGGACTTTCTCGCAAAGCTCAATCCGCAACAGCGCGAAGCGGTGGAAACCGTGCGTGGCCCTGTGCTCATTCTGGCCGGAGCCGGATCGGGCAAGACGCGGGTGATTACCTACCGCATCGCCTACCTGGTGGAGCACGAGAATGTGCAGGCTGACCGCATCCTGGCGGTGACGTTCACCAATAAAGCGGCGGCGGAGATGGCCGAGCGGGTGAACCAGTTGATCGGCGGACAGTCGCTGGCGAAGGCGGCAATCAGCACCTTCCACTCCTTCTGCGTGCGCATGCTGCGGCGGGACATCAACGCCCTGCAGGTGAACGGCAAGGGCTATACGCGCGACTTTGTGATCTACGACGAGGGCGATCAGCAGCAGGTGGTGAAGTCGGCAATCAAGCGGTTGGGGATTGACGACAAGAAGCTGACCCCGCGCAGTGTGCTCGGGTTGATTTCGTCGGCCAAGAATCACATGCAGGACCCGCAGCAGATGTACATGAACTCGGCCGATCCGAAGATGGAGCGCATCGCGCACATCTACAAGATTTACAAGGACGAGCTGCTGAAGGCCAACGCGCTGGATTTTGACGACCTGCTGCTGGAAAGCGTGCGGCTGTTGAAGGGCGACGCGGCCACCCGCGAAAAATACCAGCGCCGCTACCAGTACATGCTGGTGGATGAGTACCAGGACACGAACCGCCCGCAGTACGAGATCATGTGCGCGCTGGCCGGAACTCATCACAACCTGTGCGCGGTGGGCGATGAGGACCAGTCGATCTACTCCTGGCGGGGCGCCGATATCAACAATATCCTCGACTTTGAGAAAAACTTTCCGGAGGCCAAGATCATCCGGCTGGAGCAGAACTACCGCTCCACGCAGCCGATTCTGCAGGCGGCCTCGGCTGTGGTGGCCAACAACCTGCAGCGCAAGGGCAAGAATCTGTGGACGGCCCGCGAGGGTGGCAGCAAGATCGGTTTCTACGACGCGCCGGATGGAGAGAACGAGGCACTGTTTGCCGCCGACTTTATCTCCAAGTGGGCCCGGGAGCGCGCCCGCGAGGGGCTGGAAAACAAGTCGGCGATTCTGTACCGCACGAACTCGCAATCGCGCCTGGCGGAAGAGGCGCTGCGGCGCTACAACCTGAACTACAACGTGGTGGGTGGATTCAGCTTCTACGAGCGGGCAGAGATCAAGGACATGATCTCTTACCTGAAGTTGATTCTGAACCCGGATGACTCGGTGGCGCTGATGCGGGTGGTGAATACTCCCGTGCGCGGCATTGGCAAGACCACGATGGAGACGGTGGAGCGGGTGGCGCTGGAGACCAACCTGTCGCTGTGGGGAGCCATGGCGCAGGTGATCGAGCGCAAGCTGTTGCCCGCGCGAGCCTGTGCTGCGCTGGCGGTCTTTCGCGAACTGATTGAGGACGCGCGGGCATTGGCCGCCGGGCAGTTTGCCGAGCGCATGGATGCGACGGCTGCGGTTGTGGCTGATCCGCCTCCGGCGGCAGTGGTGGCGAATCCCGAGGCAGAGCCGGACGCGCAACACGGATTTGATTTTGGCGACGCCGATGACAGCTTTGATGTGAGCGACTTTGGGGCGGCGGAGGATTCCAGTCCGGAAGCCGAGGCGACGGAGTTTTCTCCGGATGAGCTTGCGCCGGATGAGGTGGAGGCGGGCGAGCCGGTGCAGAAGGTTTCGACCGCCGAGGTGCTCAAGTTTCTGATCGACCGCACGAAATATATTCAACTGCTGGAGGCGGAGGATTCGCCGGATGCGCAGGCGCGGGTGGAGAACCTGCGCGAACTGGTGAACGCGGCGATGGACTCGCGCGACCGGGGGGAGAGCATCAGCGACTTCCTGGACCATGCGGCGCTGGTGAGCGATGTGGACCAGTTCGACGACTCGCAGCAGATCACGCTGATGACGCTGCACGCGGCCAAGGGGCTGGAGTTTCCGCTGGTGTTCCTGATGGGGATGGAAGAGGGGCTGTTTCCGCACTCGCGCACGCTGCTCTCGCCGATCGAGATTGAGGAAGAGCGCAGGCTGTGCTACGTGGGGATGACGCGGGCGATGGACACGCTGATTCTGAGCCGGGCGCATTACCGCCGCCGCTACGGGACGGACACGCCGGAGCCCTCGACGCCGTCGCGGTTTCTGGAAGAGATTCCGATTGAACTGCTGGAGGATGTGGGCTCGCCGGGGAAGATCAAGGGCTCGACGCCGCGCTTCCAGGAATTTGGTTCCACGGCGCATTACGACTACGAGAACGAGGACCAGTCCGCTACGTGGGGCGGCCGCTCGCGCCAGAAAAGCGCTCCCAAGACGACGTACACGGGGCAGGCGTACAACTCGATTGACAACATTGCGGACTTTTTTGCCTCGCGGGGGAAGAAGTTTTCGCGGCCCGAGATGGAGCTGGATAAGCCCTCCGGAGGCCGTGGATTGCGCAAGGGAGACCGCGTAAGGCATCCGAAATATGGCGAGGGAATCGTCTATCACCGAGAAGGCGATGGGGAAGATGCCAAGATTACGGTACAATTTCAAAGTTACGGCCTGAAAAAGCTTGTCGAGAAATACGCCCAGCTTGTGAAGGCGTAAGGACCCGGCAATCCGGCGAGCGCCGATGGAATCGCTTGGCGTAAAGCCGCAGACATGGCCACACCGCGCAACTTGCGCAGAATTTTTGCAAAGGAAAACAGAAAATGCCCAATACCTCCGCTCTCCCCAAGGAAGAACGCAAGGCCGCCAAGCGCGCAGCGCGCAAGAAGGCCGCTCCCAAGGCAGCCCGCACCCACGAACGCGGCGCCGCAAAACAGAAGGTGAAGAAAGCAGCCCGCGGCACCTCGAAGCGGTAGCCGATCGACGAAATTCGCAGCCACGCCCCACGCAGGTAGTTTTCGCGTAGGACGTGGCTGTTTTGCTTGTTATCATGTCACTCTGGTTCTTTCCATCCACATCCCTACGGTTTGATTTGAGAGCCGGGAAGCAGGAGCAATCCGCTGGCGAATCAACTTTTTGCCCGTAAGTCGATTGACAGACTTATTTCGGAGGCCGATACACCGGGCCACCGGCTGCAAAAAACTCTCGGCCCCTGGTCGCTTACCGCCCTCGGAATCGGCGCCATCATCGGCTCCGGCATCTTCGTTCTGACCGGCACGGCTGCCGCCGGGGAACACTTCGAAGCACCCTCCATTTTTCACGCCCAGGTGATGGACATCCTGGTGAACTTGCTGCGCCACGGCAATATTCACGGCGCGCTGATGCATGGGCGCCCGGCAGCAGGTCCGGCGATTGCGATCTCGTTCATCCTGGTGGCCATTGCCTGCTCGTTTGCGGGGCTGTGCTACGCGGAACTGGCCTCGATGATTCCGATTGCGGGCTCGGCTTACACCTATAGCTACGCGACGCTGGGCGAAATCTTTGCGTGGATCATCGGCTGGGATCTGATCCTGGAATACGCGGTGAGCAACGTTGCGGTGTGCGTGGGCTTTGCCGGGTACCTGAAGGCGCAACTGGCGCAGTTTGGCATGGTGCTGCCGGAGCGCTGGTCGTCTCCGGTGTGGGCCGACGGCAAGTGGACGGGGGCGTACTTCAATCTCCCGGCATTTCTGATTGTGATGGTCCTGAGCTGGCTGCTGGTGCGCGGAGTGCGCGAGTCGGCGAAGGTGAACAACGCCATGGTGGCCATCAAGATTGCGGCCATCGCGCTGTTCCTGGTGGTGGGCGGCAGCCTGGTGCACAAGGCGAACTGGGTTCCGTTTGCGCCATCGGGGTTCAAGGGGATTCTGACCGGCGGGGCGATTGTGTTCTTCACCTACATCGGCTTTGACTCGGTATCGACGGCGGCGGAGGAATCCAAGAACCCGCAAAAGGATATTCCGTTCGGGATTATCGCCTCGCTGATCGTCTGCACCATCCTGTATGTGGGCGTGGCGCTGGTGCTGCTGGGGATGATGAAGTATTCGGTTTTCGGCGATGGCGCGGCGGCAGAGGCTCCGGTGGCGTACGCACTGCAGCAGCTTGGGGCGCGGCCCATCTGGCGCTCGGTGATTATCATCGGCGCGCTGATGGGGATGCTGAGTTCGCTGCTGGTCTTCCAGTACGGGCAGACGCGCATCTGGTTTGCGATGTCGCGCGACCGGCTGCTGCCGGCGTTCTTCTCACGCGTGCACCCCAGGTTCAAGACGCCGCACTGGTCCACATGGATTGCGGGACTCGCGGTGGGATTGCCCTCCGGGCTGGTGGATATCGGCGACGCGGCGGACCTCTCGAATATCGGGACGCTGTTCGCGTTTGTGCTGGTCTCCTTCGGGGTGATCTTTCTGCGCAGGACGCAGCCGGACAGGCCGCGTGGCTTCAAGGTTCCACTGGTGCCGCTGTTCCCCATCATCTCGATTCTGCTGTGCGGCGGGCTGATGACGGGGCTGACGGTGATCACCTGGCTGCGCTTTGTGATCTGGCTGGGATTGGGGCTGATTATTTATTTCGGATTCAGCCAGCGGCACAGCGAATTTGCCACCGGGGACCACACCGGACGGCAGTAAGGGTTAACCTTTCTGGCCCCGGGCTTCGGCTCGGGGCTTTGCATTGCTTAGAATGATCGAGTGAACACAGACTTCATCACCCGCCTGCCCAAGGCGGAACTGCATCTGCACCTGGAAGGCTCGGTCGATCCGCTGACGCTGAGCCAGCTCAGCGAGAAGCACCACACGCCTTTTCCGTGGGCGAGCAACCGCTACAAACCGCTGCCGGACTCCAACCGTACGCTGACCGTGGCAGAGGCGGCGGCGCTGTACAACTACACGGACTTCACCGGATTCCTGATGGCGTTCAAAGGGGTCACCGAGCGGCTGCGCGATCCCGAGGACTATGAGCTGATTACCTACCGGATGGTGGAGAAGCTGGCCGCCGAGGGCTGCGTGCATGCCGAGGTGTTCGTCAGCGTGGGCGTTGTCTTCTGGCGGGGGCAGGAGTTTGACCCGCTGTTTGAGGGGATGGAGCGCGGACGGCGGCGGGCGGAAAGAGATTTTGGCACCACGCTGTACTGGATCTTCGACGCCGTCCGCAACTTTGGCGCCGAGGAGGGCGAGAAGGTGCTGGCCAAGGCGATGGAGCACCAGGGGCAGAACGTCATCGGGATTGGCATTGGCGGCGATGAGCGGGTGGCTCCGCCGGAGATGTTTGAGCAGGTGTATGCCAGGGCCGCGAGGGCGGGGCTCCGGCTGAGCGTGCATGCGGGAGAGACGGTGGGGGCGGCGTCCATACGGGGGGCGCTCGATTCGCTGAAGGCCGAGCGGTTGGGGCACGCCCTGCACGTGGACGAGGAGCCCGCGCTGCTGGAGAGGTTGATTCGCGAGCAGGTGCCGCTGGAGCTCTGCATCAGCTCGAACCTGCGGACAAGCTGCTGCCCGGAGCTGGCCGCGCACCCGCTGCGCAGGTACTTTGACGCCGGACTGCTGGTTACGCTCAACACCGACGATCCGGAGATGTTCCAGACCACGCTGGTACGCGAGTACGGGCTGGCGGAAGATGCATTTGGTTTCACCAACGAAGAGCTGCAACAGCTTGCGGCCAATTCCTTCCGCGCCTCATGGCTGCCGGAGGAGCGCAAGTGCGAGCTGCTGAAACTGCTGTGAAGGAGTACACCTGTTCATGACACAGCCGCTGCATATCGGAATTGTTGCCTGTTCGGCCGAGGGTGCCGCGCTCTGCTACCGCACCATTTGCGCGGAGGCTCCGGCGCTGCTGGGCCGCCACAATCACCCGGAGATTTCCATGCACACCCACTGCCTGGGCAAGTACATGGAGGCCATCGAGCGTGATGACTGGGAGGCGGTCGGCGGGCTGATGCTGGACTCGGCACGCAAGCTGGCGGGGTGCGGGTCGGAGTTTCTGCTCTCGCCCGACAATACCATTCACCGCGCATTTGCCCAGGTGGAGGCGGCCTCGCCGCTGCCCTGGCTGCACATCGCGGAGGAGGTGGCACTCTCCGCCCGGGAGCACGGCTTCCGGCGGTTGGCGATCACCGGAACCAAGTACACGATGGAAGGCCCGGTCTATCCGGAGGTGCTGGCGCGGCTTGGCATTGAGTACCGCGTGCCTTCGCCGCTGGACCGCGCTCGCATCGACCAGATCATCTTTGACGAGCTGGTGAACGGCATCTTCCGCTCGGAGTCGCTGGGCGCGTTGAATGCCGTCATCAGCCGGATGAAGCTGGAGGGCTGCGACGCGGTGGTGCTGGGCTGCACCGAGCTGCCACTGATTGTGAGCCATGAGACATCGCCGCTGCCGGTGCTGGACTCCACCCGGTTGCTGGCCAGGGCCGCGCTGCGAAGGGCGACGGCGGCGACCGGCGCGCGCTGAGCAGGGCTGCACGCACAAGAAGGGCTCCCTCGCCGGGAGCCCTTTGTAGTGAGTGCGAAAGCCAGGCTAGCTTGAGAACCCAGCTCCGGCCAGCTTCAACAGGAAGTAGAAAGTGAAGATCGCAGCAAACGCGGTGCCCTTCTTAACCTTGGACAGCAGCGAAATACCAATGGCGAAGAGGAATATCTGCCAGAGGACGAAAATATCAAATGCACCGAGCAGGCTCTTCAGAAAGGTCATGCTGGAGGGAACGAAGTAGCCGATGTTGGTGGCGACCGGATTCTTGATGTCGAAGTTCTCGGGCTCCACGAAGAACATCAGCACGGTGATGAGAATTGTATTGAGCATCCCGGGCAGCATTCCGTAGGCCGTGATGCCCATCGTCTGACGGAAGGTGAGCTTTGCGCCAAAGCCGAAATTGAAGAGTCCCAGCAACACGGCAGCGACGATTGCGATGAAGATCAGCGACATCACCGGCGAGGCATAGCCGACCGACCGGCTGATGCTGACCTGGAGGTTCATCATCTTCTCGCGCTGATCGGCGGGCATCTTCTCAATCTTCTCTGCGGTCTTCGGATTGGCCTGGATCTGGCTCTCCACGACCTGTCCCCAGCCGATCTTCTTGTCCAGGGTGTAGGCAAAGCCGAGTGAGAACACCGCCATCAGCAGCCATGGCACCCACCAGCTGGTGTTGCGGCGCAGATCGGCCATGGTCTTGGAGGGTTCGATGAAGGTGTAGAGCAGGCGCTGGCCCTCATTGAGTGCGGGCGCGGAAATTTCAGGTGCGGCAGGGGTGCTCATGGCATCCTCCAGATTGTGAATACAACATGCGGGCGATTGTAGAGCAATCCACCCTTTCGTGAAATCAAAAATTCCAGCGGTGTGGCTTAGGACGAGTGGTCATGAATGATGCGCCAGCCCTCATCGAATTTCTTGAGCACGATGGTGAACAGGCCTGCGCGCCTGGAGCCGTCTTTCATGGTCAAGAGCCAGCCGCCCCGGACGAAGGCAGCATCGGGACCGAGCATTTCAACCCGCACGCTGCGGAATTGCAGACGGCCCATCTCCTTGCCATTGCCCTGGTAGGCGGCGCGATAGCGCTGGTAGGCTGCCTCCCATCCGGCGGACTCCTTGTCTCCGGCGAAAAAAGTGAGCTCGGTGGATTTCCAGTAGCCTTCCATGTATGCCTTCAGGCGGCCGTGATTCCAGGCGTCCACCTGGGACGTGAGCACGGCGCGAATGGCGGCCTCGCCCTCGGCGTCGCCGGTGGTTCCAGAGCCTGGCGCGATCTGGCCAACGGCCATCGCCGCAAGCAGAAGCAGCAACGCCCCCGCAATTCCTCTTACCTGCCTCATGTTGTTCTCCCGACGATTGCAGCTCTTCTGTCCCGCGCGTCTGGCCCTGTGCTCAGAACACTCTACTCTGGAATTGCGCTGAAAAAGTTGCTTGTGAGTAGATCACAGCGTAGTCTCCGTGAATACTGCGCTCAGGCGAAGCACCTATTTCGCATGTCCGGTCACTCATCATGAATCTTAAGGTCTTCCAAAAAGCGCTCGATACGCGCATTGCCCATCATGAACTTCTCAAACATCCCTTCTACCAGTCCTGGAGCGCGGGCACCTTGGAGCGCGAACATCTGTGCGTTTATGCGACCGAATATTTTCACCTGGTAGCGGCCTTCCCCACGTTTCTCAGCGCCCTGCACTCGCGCCTGTCTGATAGCGCCCTGCGCCGCGCCGTGCTGCGCAACCTTGCCGAGGAGGAAGTGGAGGGACGCGCGCACAGCGATATGTGGCTCGACTTCGCCGAGGGCATGGGGCTTTGTCCGGACCGAGTGCGCCGCAGCCAGCCCAGTCCCTCCGTGCGCTGCCTGATCGAGCGCTTCTACCGCAGCGCCTGTGATGATTCGCCGGTGGAGGTGCTGGCCGCGCTCTATGCCCAGGAGTCGCAAGCCCCGCGCGTAAGCGGAGAGAGAGCCTGCGGCCTGCTGAGGCATTACGGGGCTGACGCCCGAACCTGCGGATATTTTGCGCTGCATACCTACGCCGACGTTCGCCATTCGCAGGTGTGGCGCGATGAACTGTATTACCTTGTGGCCCGCAATGGGAATCGCCTCACCGTGGCACTGGATGCCGCTGAGCGTGCCGCCGGGTGGCTGTGGCAGGCTCTGGATCACAGCAATGCCCACCGACTCCTCAGCCGCTCCGCGCTTGTGGCCTGAGGACGAGGGAAAAGGACGCTGGGTTGCGGCACCCCGGTTCCGTCTCCGGTCCTCCGTCCCGGCCGTCGAAATACTTTCGCTTGCTGTTCGGCCCGCACTCCGGTACAGTTTTCGCGCTATGGTCAAACAGGTTCTCATTGGTGCCAAGGGTGCGGCAGAGGAGCGTGTGCAGTACGAACACACCTTAACCGCGCATCATCATCAACTTCCGCCCGTCTATTCGACGCCTGACATGATCCGGCTGATGGAGACGGCGGGTTTCCACGCACTCCAGCCCTTCTGCGAAGCCGGTGAAATCTCCGTCGGTACGGCAATCAACGTGGAACATCGTGCTCCGGTGGGAATTAATGCCGTGGTGCACGCCACCGCCGAGGTCGAGTCAATCGAAGGCCGCTACTACCGCATCCGGGTCGCCGCCTTCGAAGGAAAACGCGAAATCGGGAGCGGGTACATTACCCGTGCGATTGTCAACGTTGACGATTTCCTGAAAAAACACGACATTCCCAAGCCGTAATTATTCTGCAACTCCGGGCAACCCTGATCCATGCAGGGCCATCCATGAAATCAGACGCCCGGGGTGTGTGGGGTGAAGAGTCAAGTCGCAGTGAAAGTTCTGGAGCGCCTGTGGGGGCGCTCCAGTTTTTTGTGCTCCCGGGGAATTATCTTGCGGGCGCCAGCAGCATCGCCCGTAACTCTGGCACCGTGATCTCCACCTCGCCGGTGAGCATGACCTCATCGGTCGCCGAGTGATAGACGTAGCTCTGCATTCCCGCGCGCTTGGCACCCTCGGTATTCACCTTCTTGTCGTCGAGGAAGAGCGCCTCCTGTGGTGCGCAGCCAAGGCGCTGGCAGCAGAGCTCATAGATTGCCGCCTCCGGCTTTACCACGCCCACCTCGCAAGAGTAGATCTGCACGTCGAACTCGTTGAGCCACGCTAGCTTGCTGCGCATTGCGGCCAACATGCGGTGCTCCATGTTGCTGAGGATGGCCGTCTTGTATCCCGCCTTGTGCAGATCGCGCGCCAATGCCAGCATTGCCGGATTCTCGTTGGTCCACTGCGCGTTGTCGTGCTCGATGAGCGCTTCGGCCTCCGCATCACTGATGTTGAGGCCGCAGTCGGCGCCCACTTTCTTCCAGTAGGCTGCGTTGTCCAGGGTTCCGCGGTCTAACTCCTCGCGGTTGCCCCAGTAAATGCGCTGAAACTCCTGCAAGGGCTTGCCGAAGCGCGTGCTCAGCTCCTGCCACTGCTGCTGCGTGGGCGGCAGGGAGAGAACCTTCCCGTAATCGAAAATAATTGCCTTGAACTTGGTTTCCATCCAAAAATCCTACACTGCATGGTTCCCCACCGTCAGCCGGAGCCATAGTCGTCTCCGCAGCGGCTCTGCCTTTACAATCAAGTCTCCATGTCTTTTTCCTTCCAAGTCGAAGCCACCTGCGGCGCGGCGCGTGCCGGACGCATGATCACCTCGCACGGCGAGATTCGAACCCCGGTCTTCATGCCCGTGGGCACCGTTGCCTCGGTCAAGGGCGTTCCGCAGGACGTGCTCGACGAACTCGACGTCCAGATTCTGCTCAACAACACCTACCACCTGTATCTGCGCCCCGGCGTGGAGACCGTCCGCCAGCTTGGCGGAGTGCAGAAGTTCATGGCGTGGCACAAGCCCATCCTCACCGACTCCGGCGGTTTCCAGGTCTTCAGCCTCAGCGACCTGCGCAAGCTCACCGAGGACGGGGTGCAGTTCCGCTCGCACCTGGACGGCTCGCTCCATTTTTTCTCGCCGGAAACCTCGCTGGCCGCTGAAATCGGCCTGGGCGCAAACATCATCATGGCCTTCGACGAGTGCACCGAGTTCCCTGCCACCTACGAGCGCGCCCGGAAATCGATGGAAATGACCACCCGCTGGGCCAAGCGCAGCAAGGATTATTTTGAGGCGCACAAGCACGAGGTTCCCTGGTTTGCCGAGAAGACGGCACAGTTGGGAGCCGAGCAGACGCAGGCATTGTTTGGCATTGTGCAGGGCGGCATGTATCCCGACCTGCGGCGCGAATCGGCCGAGCGCACGGTGGAGATCGGATTTCCAGGACACGCCATCGGCGGCCTCTCGGTAGGTGAGCCCCGCGAAAAAACCTGGGAGATGGTGAGCGAGACCATCCCCCTGCTGCCGGCCGACAAACCGCGCTACGTGATGGGCGTGGGCACTCCGGAAGAGATCGTGGAGTACGTCCGGCTGGGGGTGGACATGATGGATTGCGTGATGCCGACCCGCGCCGCCCGCCACGGACTGTTATTTACCAGTGAAGGAAAAGTGAATATCAAGAACGCGCGTTTTGCCCGGGACGAGTCTCCGATTGACCCGAATTGCCGCTGTAAAGTGTGTGCGCGCTACTCCCGGGCCTACCTCCGGCATCTGTATTCGTCCCAGGAGGTGCTCGCGCAGGTGCTCAATACGGTGCATAATCTCGCGCATTACCTTGACATCATGCGGCGGGTCCGAGAGACTATCATTTCAGGGGAGTTTGCAAATGTCCGTTCGGCGGTATGAGGCCGGGCGTTTGCCGATGACGTTCGCTGTATTTTGTCCGCTTTGCGACCGTCACCGCGTTTTTCGATGTGCTGGAACTTGGAATTCGCGATAATCTGAACTCCCAGATACCAGAAGATGCTTGGCCCCAAGGCGGGTTCCGCGTGTACCCAGGGTGTTTTCCACGGTACGCCGTTCCGCTGCGGTTCAGGTAAATTTAAATTTTCTACGCCGCGGTCTGCCATTTGCGGGCGCCGTACGCGGCGGGAGCCCTAAGAATGATTGCTCAACTCGCATTCCTCGTCCTGTTTCAGCAGTCCGGTGGCGCAGGGATGACCTCTCTCCTGATGATGGTGGCGATTTTTGCCATCTTTTATTTCCTCCTCATCATGCCGCAGCAGAAGCGGCAGAAGAAGTGGCAGACCATGCTGGCCGAGTTGAAGTCCGGCGACCGTGTCACTACCACCGGAGGCATCATCGGCATCATTCTTTCCATCAAGCAGGGCGAGGGTACCGACACGGGCAGCATCATCCTCCGCGTCGCTCCTGACAACCTCAAAATCGAAGTAGCTCGCAACGCCATCGCAGCGGTCACCATCGACGATGGCGCAAAGAAATCTTAGGCGGTCGCGGTTTCCATGAAGAAGAACCTGCTCTGGAAAGTCATTCTCATCCTCGCAACCTTGGTCGTGTTCGTCTGGGGGATTTTCCTCGGAACCGATCCACAGAAGAGCGTCGAAGCCATGAAAGCAAATGGCATCGTCGCCGGAATTCAGCAGAACATCCACCTCGGCCTTGATCTTCGCGGCGGCACCCACCTGATCCTTCAGGTGCGGGTGAACGAAGCGGTCAGCGCTGAAACCGATCAGACCATCGAGCGGCTGAAGGATTCGCTGAAGAAAAAGAACGTCGCCTTTGGCGACATCATCAAGCTGGACCCGGTGAACACGCCGCAGAAGATCACCCTGCGCGGAGTCGATCTCAGCGCTGCCGGCGATCTGCGCTCGGTGGTGCAAGACCAGTTCGCGGAATACGATCTGACTCCCGGCGCGGAAGGTTCCTGGCTTATTACCCTGAAGCCGTCGGTATTTGAGTCGATCAAAAAGCGCGCCGTCGAGCAGGCGATCGAGACCATCCGCAACCGTATCGATCAGCTTGGCGTCTCTGAGCCCATCATTCAGGAGCACGGCCTCGGCGAGTACCAGATCCTGGTGCAACTCCCCGGCGTCGATGATCCCGCCCGCGTCAAGGAAGTCATGCAGTCCACCGCCATGCTGGAAATCCGGCAGGGGCTGGACAATGGCCGCGCCTACAACAGCGAGCAGGATGTGTATGCCGCGCACGGCGGCATTCTTCCCTCCGACGCGGTCATCATCAAGGGCAAGAGCATCGGCAGCAAGTCCGCGAATGAAAACGGAGACGTTTTCTACCTGATCAGCCGCGTCTCGGCCGTCAGCGGCCGCGACCTGCGCTCCGCCGAAGCAGGACACGAAGAGAGTGGCCGTCCGGACGTGATCTTCAACCTGACCCGCGACGGCGGCGACCGCTTCTACGCCTTCACCTCCGCCCATGTCGGCGAGCCCCTGGCCATCGTGCTGGACGGCAAGGTGCAGGAGATTGCCAACATCAAGGAAGCCATCCGCGATTCGGGACGGATCTCCGGTTCGTTCACCGACCAGCAGACCAAGGATCTCTCGATGATCCTGCGCTCGGGCGCTCTGCCGGCCTCCATCAAGTACCTGGAAGAGCGCACCGTTGGCCCGTCGCTGGGAGCTGACTCGATTCAGAAGGGTGTGCGCGCCGCCATCGTCGGCATGATCGCCGTCATGGCCTTCATGCTGATTTACTACGGCTTCGCCGGAATCAACGCTGACCTCGCGCTGATCCTGAACCTGGTCATCCTGCTCGGCTTCCTCGGCTTCTCCGGCGCCACTTTGACGCTGCCCGGAATTGCCGGTCTGATCCTCACCGTAGGTATGGGCGTTGACTCCAACGTGCTGATCTTCGAGCGTATTCGCGAAGAGCTGCGCGCCGGCAAGACTCCTCCCTCGGCGGTGGAGCAGGGCTTCGGACACGCCTGGGTCACCATCGTTGATACTCACGTCACCACCATTGTTTCGGCGGCCATCCTGTTCCTGTTCGGAACCGGTCCGGTCAAGGGCTTTGCGGTCACGCTGACCTTCGGTCTGCTGGCCAATCTCTTCACCGCCGTCTTCGTCTCGCGCACCATCTTCGACAGCATCCTTAACCGTCACCAGCACGGCGAGGCGCTTTCGATCTAGTTCGACGGCGGAGTTCCGGATTTTCCGGAGCTCCGCCGCAGCAAGTCAGATGTAAGGATTCAGCCGCGTCTGTGACGCGCAAGAAATTTAGAGGAGCCCGCGCTTCTCGGGTAGAAGGCTTCTACAGTGGAACTGTTTGGTCAAACGAATATCGACTTCCTCAGCAAAAAGTGGTTCTTTCTCGCTCTTTCGCTGATCTTCTCCATCGCCGGCATCGTGTCCATGCTCACCTGGCACGGTCTCCCGCTCGGCATCGACTTCCGTGGCGGCACCGTGGTTGACGTTAAGTTCACCCAGGCGCCCAATGTGGACGCAGTTCGCGCAGAGCTGGACCGCGCCGGGCTGAAGAACGCCACCATTCAGGCTGACACCCGTTCGGGCAGCAACGAGCTCCTCATCAAGCTCGACATTCGCGAAACCAGCGAACAGGCGCTCGACGCGGGCAAGGAAAACATCATCAAGGCCCTGCAGACCACCGCCGAGCCCGGGAAGGCCGATCTCAACAACACCGGCGCCACCACCTTGAAGGATTACCTCCTCCGGGTGGACCCGTTGCACCTCGGCACCGATGCTCCGGCCCAGTACACCCAGATCGCCAACGCCATCATTACCTATCGCGACAAGTCGCGCGGCGGCGTCTTCAGCTCAGTTGCCGAAGCTGGTTCTGTGACCCAGCCCGCGGTCATTCAGGCCCTGCAGCAGGACTTCTTCGTCTCGAACTTTGGTGTTCGCAACGTGGAAATCGTCGGCCCCCAGGTCGGAGCCCAGCTCCGCCAGCGCGCCCTGCTCGCCACCCTGTATTC
Source organism: uncultured Acidobacteriota bacterium (assembly GCA_903832295.1). Classification (GTDB taxonomy): domain Bacteria; phylum Acidobacteriota; class Terriglobia; order Terriglobales; family Acidobacteriaceae; genus TOLSYN. The sequence continues at coordinate 20,582 of CAILAZ010000242.1, read as the reverse complement.
GCTGCTCGGAATGCTGGTTTACCTCTGGTTCCGCTTCGAGCTGATCTACGGTGTGGCAGCGGTTGTGGCCTGCTTCCATGACACCCTGATCACGGTGGGCGCTTTCTCGCTGCTGAACACCGAGATCTCGCTGACGGTCATCGCCGCCATCCTCACCCTCGTCGGCTATTCGATGAACGACACTATCGTCGTATTCGACCGTATCCGCGAGAACATCAAGCTGCTGCGCAAGGATTCCCTGACCGAGATCGTCAACAAGAGCATCAACCAGACCCTGAGCAGAACCGTCCTGACCTCCGGACTGACCTTCCTCACGGTCCTGGCCCTCTTCGTTTTCGGCGGAGAAGTGCTCCACGGCTTCTCCCTCGCCCTGGTAATCGGCATCATAATCGGCACGTACTCGTCGATCTTCATCGCCGCTCCCATGTTGGTTGCCTATCAGCAGTGGCGCGGGAAGAGTATCCCCGGGTCGCCGGCTCCTGCTTCCAGCGGCGAGGGTCGCCGTTACAAGTCGCCGGCAAAGGCGTAGTCTGTTTCTTCAGTACGGTTGTTTGGAATCGGCGGGTGGGCCCCTGGATGGTCGCCCGCCTTCCTGTACCCGGAAATAGCTGTCCTGCTCCTGGTTGTCTCGCCGCGAAGCGTGCTTTCTGGCTGCTCCCGGTCTGCGGTTCTGAAAATTCATTTTTTTTCGTACTTGGCTATCAAATCTGGGAGCAAATACATCTCCCCCGGTGTCTATTGATGTAGTAAGACGGAGAACTGGCTTATGTTTGAAGACAGCCTTCTGGAATCCGGCGGCAGAAACTCGAAGCTGCATCGGCGCGGCCCCTGGGCGACCTTAGTGTCGTTCCTGATTCAGGCCGCACTGGTTGGCGTACTCGTGTTGATCCCCCTGATTTACACCGAAGCACTTCCCAAGCAGCAGTTAATGGGTTACCTGGTTGCTCCCCCGCCTCCTCCTCCTCCTCCTCCCCCTCCTGCCGCAGCGCAGATTGTGAAGGTGGTCAAGGTGCAGACGGAGATCGACAACGGGCAACTTAAGGCGCCCACCGCGATCCCTAAGAAGATTGCGATCATCAAGGAAGACGAAGCTCCTCCCAGCACCGGTGGAGTTGTGGGTGGCGTCGTAGGTGGCGTACCCGGTGGCGCTGCAGGTGGGGTGGTCGGTGGCGTTCTCGGTTCCATCATGAACTCTGCTCCCACGGCCGTGCCCAAGGCAGCAACCCCGACTCGTGTCAAGGTTTCTGCCGGTGTCACCACGGGTCTTCTCATCCGCAAGGTTCAGCCGAACTATCCCCCGTTGGCCAAACAGGCCCGCATCTCTGGTTCCGTCGTGCTCCAGGCTGTGATCGGCAAGGACGGTTCGATTCAGAACCTGCGCGCTGTCAGCGGTCACCCCATGCTCATCCAAAGCGCAATTGACGCCGTCCGCCAGTGGAAGTACAAGCCGTATTTCCTCAATGGCGAGCCCGTCGAAGTGGATACGATGGTTACCGTGAACTTTACCCTGGCAGGCGGCTAAACCCGGCAGGCCGGGTCAGCCCGGCGCTCGATTCGGTATTTACCGAATAGCAAGCGCCAGTCTGGCAACCAATTCTCGTGCGGTGCAGTCTCCCGTAAAATCGGAGCTACTGACCGGTACAGGGGCCAATCCGTGCAACCGGGCGGCCCGACGATTCAAAACGTAGGACCGCGTATCCCAAGTGGCTGCGCTTAACTAAGATCAGAAGTCTGAAAGAGTTCTGAGGAGGAATATCAACTCATGGTTCTCGCAAACATTGCAACTTTGGTCCTGTGCAACATGCACCACGCCGCGGTCCTGTTCTTCCAGGATGCTGAAGTAGCCTGGGATCCGATCTCGTTGTGGAAGCAGATGGGCCTTCTCGCTAAGGTCGTCGTCGTCATTCTGTTCCTTATGTCCGGCTGGTCCATCGGCATCATGATCGATCGCGCCCTCGCCTTCTCGGCTGCCCGCAGCCAGTCGCGCGCCTTTGCTCCCGCCGTTGCCGGCGCCCTTAAGGATGGCAAGATTGAAGAAGCCATCAAGGTTGCCGACCGCAACAAAAAGAGCCACCTTGCCAAGGTTGTCGTCGCCGGTCTCCAGGAATTCAAGACCCACGGCGAATCCACCGAACTGCCCGGTGAAGAGCTGGAAGCTTCCCGCCGCGCCCTCGAGCGCGCCGAAGCCATCGTTCACGCTGAATTGAAGCGCGGCCTCAGCGGTCTGGCCACCATCGGCTCCACCGCCCCGTTCGTCGGCCTGTTCGGCACCGTCGTCGGCATTCTGAACGCCTTCAAGGGCATCTCCAACGCCAAGGCAACCGGTCTCGCGGCCGTCGCCGGCGGCATCTCGGAAGCCCTGGTAACCACCGCAATCGGTCTGTTCGTAGCCATCCCGGCCGTTTGGATGTTCAACTACTTTACGGGTCGCGTCGAAGCGTTTGACGTCGAAATGGAAAACAGCTCCAGCGAGTTGATCGACTACTTCTTGAAGCGTCGCAACGCCCGCCGGTAACTCTGATACACCGGAGATAGGGAAGCAATGGCAAAGAAAAAGAAGGTCGCTGGCGTAAACTCGGACATCAACGTCACCCCCATGGTGGACGTGATGCTCGTGCTGCTGATTATCTTCATGGTGATCACGCCGATGCTCCAAAAGGGTGTCAGCGTGAACATGGCCAAGACGGATAATCCCATTAAAATGCCCGAGGCCGACAAGGAAGATTCCCTCATCGTGGCCGTCATGCGCGACGGGAAGATCTACTTCAATTCCGATGTCGTAACCGCCGAAGGCTTGACCGATAAAGTGAAGGACAAACTGTCGGGCAAATCCGATAAGCGCATCTTTGTGAAAGCCGATGCCGGCGCCAAGTATGGCGACGTTGTCGCCGTGGTCGATGACGTCCGCTCCGCAGGAGTGGATCAGCTCGGCCTCCTCACCGAAGAGCGCAAGCAGGGTTCGCTCGAATCACCGGCTTCGGCCAAGTAGGAGACACCGCTATGGCAATGGCAATGGGTGGCGGGGACGGTGGTCCTCAGGCAAACATTAACGTAACGCCATTGATCGACGTATTGCTCGTGCTGCTGATCATCTTCATGGTGATCACTCCACTGACGCCCAAGGGCCTCGACGCACTGGTTCCCCAGCCGCCGAAGAACCCGCAGAAGCAGAATGACACCAATAACGACCGTACCATCGTCGTCCAGGTGCTCAAGGGCAACTCGATCAAGATTAATCAGGATGACGTTACACTCGACAAACTCCAGGGCCGGCTGGAAGACATCTTCAAGCTGCGCGCAGAAAAGGTTGCGTTCGTAAAGGGTGATGATGATCTCACCTTCGCCGACGTAGCCCAGGTAATCGACAAAGTCCACGCCGCTGGTGTGGATAAGGTAGGTCTCATCACGGCCAAGATCGAAGCCGGTCAGTAGCCGGGTTGCGAGAGCTTGAGTGAAACGGGGGCGTCGCCTGTGCGGCGCTCCCACCTCCTCGCAAATCCAGCACTTCAGACGTGCGGGAGTTGGAAGCCGCGCAGCCCGGAAAGCTCCACTCGGTTGCGATGCTTCCCCCATAACCTCAGACCCCGGCCAGGATTGGCAACGGAAGGTGACATCAAATGAACAGAATCGTACGCGTGCTGGCCGGTTTGTTCCTCGCTCTCGTCGTACTGGCGTCTGCCGGCTGCACCAAGCTCCAGGCTCGCGACCACCTGAACAAGGGTGTGCAATCTTATAAGAATGCCCGCTATGAAGAGGCCATCGAGCACTTCAAGACTGCTGTCAGCCTTGATCCCAGCCTCCTCAACGCCCGCATCTATCTCGCCACGGCCTATGCGCAGCAGTATGTCCCCGGTGCGGAAACCGCCGAGAACAAGCGCTTCGCCGATCAGGCCATCGAAGAATACAAGAAGGTACTCAGTACCGATCCCGCCAACGTAAACTCCGTCAAGGGAATCGCCTACCTCTACCTTCAGCAGAAACAGTTTGACGATGCCAAGCAGTACTACAACAAGGCTGTCCAGATCGATCCAAACGATCCGGAATCCTACTACTCCGTTGCCTTCATCGACTGGACCCAGGCCTACAAGTTCCGTCAGGAAGAACGCAACAAGCTTGGTATGAAGCCCAATGACGCTCTCAAGGACAAGAAAGTCTGCGAGCTGGTCAAAACACACAACACTCCGGTGGTGGAAGAGGGCATCGGCCTTCTCAACAAGGCTCTCCAGCTTCGCCAGGACTATGACGACGCCATGGCCTACATGAACCTGATGTACCGCGAGCGCGCCGACTACGAATGCGATAATGCAGGGGCCCACGACGCCGACCTCAAGGCTGCTGATGGATGGGTGGACAAGACCATCGCAACCAAGAAGGAAAAGGCGAACAAGCAGAGCCCAGGCGGAATCGTCATGGATCAGCCGGCACAGAAATAGCTTCCCGGCTCCTTCGCACCACAATCGGCCTCTCCCCGGAGAGGCCGTTCTCGTCTCCCGGCTTCCGCCACGCCGCGCGCCTCCATGGCACCCACACAGAGCCGCGCAAACCTCTTTGTTCCCAGTCCTCTGCGTGATAATATCCAACACTTCAACCTAAGAAGTTCCCCAAAGGAAGCGCGCCTTCATGTTTAAACGAATCCTGATAGCCAACCGCGGCGAGATCGCGGTTCGCGTCATTCGTGCCTGTCGCGAAATGGGCATCGAGTCAGTTGCGGTGTACTCGGATGTAGATCGACGTGCCCTGCACGTTCGCAAGGCAGACCTCTGCGAATACCTCGGCCCCGCCCAGGCTTCCGAGTCCTACCTCAACATTCCCAAAATCCTCGAAGCCGCCCGGCGCAGCGGTGCGGAAGCCATCCATCCCGGCTATGGATTCCTCTCCGAGAACGCCAAGTTTGCCCGCGCCTGCCGCGAGGCTGGAATCGTATTCATCGGCCCCTCGCCCGAATCCATGGAGATGATGGGCTCCAAGACCAAGGCCCGCCAGAACATGAAGAAGGCCAACGTTCCGTTCGTCCCCGGAACCGACACTGGCCTGAAGAGCGCCGCCGAGGCCCTCGAAGTCGCCGAGAAGATCGGCTACCCCGTCATGCTCAAGGCCTCAGCCGGCGGCGGTGGCAAGGGCATGCGCATGGTCACCAGCGCCAAAGAGCTCACCTCCGCCCTGGAAACCACGCAGAGCGAAGCCCAGCGCGCCTTTGGGGACTCTGAGGTGTACATCGAGAAGTTCATCGAGAGCCCGCGCCACGTCGAAATGCAGATCTTCGGCGACACCCACGGCAACGTGATCTACCTCGCCGAGCGCGAGTGCAGCGTACAGCGCCGCCACCAGAAGGTTCTGGAAGAAGCACCCTGCTCCTTCGTCGATCCCGACATGCGCCGCCGCATGGGAGAGGTTGCCGTCCAGGTTGGCAAAGCCGCCAACTATGTCAACGCCGGAACCGTCGAGTTCCTGGTGGACGCCCAGAAGAACTTCTACTTCCTCGAGATGAACACCCGCCTCCAGGTCGAGCACCCGGTCACCGAGATGGTCACCGGAATCGACCTCGTCCAGCTCCAGCTCCGCGTCGCTGCCGGAGAGCCGCTCCCCATCAAGCAGGAGGATATCGTCCTCCGCGGCCACGCCATTGAACTTCGCGTCTATGCCGAGGATCCCGACAACAGCTTCTTCCCCTCACCGGGACGCATCACCCGCCTCATCTCTCCCTCCGGCCCCGGCATCCGCCGGGACAGCGGCATGTATGAGGGCTGGGTGGTTCCGCTCGACTACGATCCACTTCTCGCCAAGCTCATCGCCTACGGAGAAGACCGCACCCAGGTCATTAACCGCCTGCGCCGTGCTCTCGCCGAGTACTTCATCGGCGGAATCAAGACCAACATCTCGCTCTTCCGCCGCATTCTCCTTCATCCGGACTTCCAGGCCGGGCGCGTCGATACAGGATTCCTCGACCGCCTGCTGAAGGAGCCCACCGTCGGAGATGAGCGCACCGCGCGCCGCGTTCCCATCGTTGCCCTCGCCGCCGCCATCTTTGCCCAGCAACCGGCGCCTGGCGCCCAGCCCGCACGTAATGACGATGGTCTGCACGCCGCCACGCCGCGCACGGCCGTCACCACCGAAAATGGCGGAACGAAACCCAGTGGCTGGAAAACCGCCGCTCGCAATGAGGGGGTCCGATGAAATACGAAGTCCTGATCGATGGTCACTCGCACCAGATTGAGCTCGAGCGCGCCAGCAAGGGATACGAAGCCACCGTCGATGGCGAACACTTCGCGCTCGACGTCGCCATGACCGCCCGTGACGTGCTCTCCATCATTCACAATGGCCGCAACTATGAGGCCAAGCGCGAATATTCGCTGCTCGGCGAAACTCACATCATCGTCGGCTCTGAGCGCTTCCTCGCAGAAGTCCGCGACCCGCGCTCGCTGCGCAGCCGTCGAGCCGCGGCCGGACACGAGGCCGGACCTGCTAAAATCCTCGCCCCCATGCCCGGGAAGATTGTGCGCGTCATTGCCGCGGAAGGCGATGAAGTCGAAGCCGGCCAGGGGCTCGTTGTGGTTGAAGCCATGAAGATGCAGAACGAGATCAAGGCTACAAAGAAGGGAAAAGTCGCCAAAATCGCCGTCAAGGAAGGCTCTGCCGTCAATGCCGGGGATCTCCTCGTCATCGTCGAGTAGTCCGTCTCGTTCGCGGCAATACAAAACGCCCGGCCTCGGCCGGGCGTTTCGCAACTCAACGCTCTTACTGTCCGCTGGCCTTCAAAATCTGGTCCGCAAGGTAGTTCTCAATCGAAGCGCTATTATGCAGCGATTCATAGTAGGCGCTCTTCAGCAGCTGTTCCCTGCGGTCGCGCAACTGCTCGCGAATCGCCTGCTGCACCCGAGGATCATTCAGCTCGCGTTGTCCCGCCGGCTCCTTGGAGATCAGCTTGATGATCCGATAGCCGAACACCTGGTGCGTGCCGCTGTCTGCAGCCGGAAGCGGGGGCGTAAACTGTCCCGGCTTCAGCTTATTGATCGCTTCGTAGGCCTGCTTGTCGCCCTGCAATGAGTTCTCTGGAATGAATCCAAGGTCTCCGCCCGTAGCCGAAGTATCCGGCTGCTCGCTGTAATTCATGGCGACGGTGGCAAAATCCTCACCGCTCTCCAGCCGGTTCAGCAGCATGGAGACTTTCTTCTTCGCCTCGCCATCGTTCTGCGCCTTGTCATTCTTCAGGTTGCGCACCTGCGGGCTGGGCTGCGTCGTTACCAGGATCTGCGCCAGGTGATACTGCGGCACAATCAGGTTGAACTCGGCTTTGTGCTGGTTGTAGTAGTTCGAGATATCGCCGTCGCTGATGTTGATCTTCGACGTGATCTCCTTGTTCAGCACCTTCTCCACCGTGATCGAGCGGCGCAGGTCGCGCTTGAAGTCCTCCAGCGTAATGCCGCGCTCCTTCAGCCTTGCGTCAAATTCTTCCTTGGTAAACGGAGCGCGAATCTCGCCCAGCTTCAGGTCCACTTCCTCGTCGGTCGCCAGCAACCCCAGCTTTTCCGCTCTCTGCAGAAGAATCTCGTTCTCAATCAGCTCACGCAGAATACTGAGCCGCAAACTCTGTGCCTGTTCGGTCGAAGGTGGCTGTTGTCCCTCAGTTTGATTGCGGTAATACTTTTCGACCTCTGTGCGCAGAACCTTGCGTCCATTGACCCGCGCCATCACATCGCTGCCGGCGCCCTGGCCTTTGCATCCCGCCGTTGCAAACAGGGCCAACGCGCACATTGCCAGCAGCGCCGCCCCTACTACGTTCCTCTTGCGATTCAAATCGAGTTTCCTCCAACTCTGCAAATCCATCACTTCACAAACCAATCCAGCTTCACAGCCACACGTCCGGCGCTCTGTTCCAAGCCAATCACACTACTGTGAATTCTACAGCCCCGGCGCAGCCTTCGCCGGAGCGGTCACTCCCGCGCTCTTCAATTCCTTGTCGAGCACTGACCGAAACTCCTCTTCAGGAATCGCGCCGTCGAGCTTCATTCCATCGATGAACACTGCCGGAGTTGCTTCCACGCCCAGTGTCTCTGCCTCTTTCACGCTCGCGTCCAATCCTGTCTTCGACTGAGCATCCAGGCAGCTCTTCAGCGCTACCGCGTCTGCGGAGTGCCGGCCTCCCGCTTCGAGTGCGATCTTGTCCACCTCGGCCAGTTGACCCGACAAGGGGCGCTTGTCACCCTTGATCTGCTGGGGATTGGCATGGACGTAGTCGGCAAAATCCCAATACGCGCTATCGCTCTGTTTCGCCAGGCAGCCCGAATCAATCGCCGCCCGCTCCGCCCACGGATGAATCTGCACCAGCGGATAATCCTTGTAGATCACCTTGATCCGGTCGCCATAGCTCTTCAGCACGTCATTCAGCGTCTGGTGCATCTTTGAGCAATACGGACACTGGAAATCGTCATACACCACAACCGTGACCTTCGCGTCCCGGTTGCCGCGCACCGGGCGTCCCGTCAAATCCATCTTTGCCATAACCTCGGCCAGGGGATCGCGCGTCAGGTCCATCTTCACCACGGACATCAACGTCTTTCCGTCCGCGCTCAGCAGCAGTTGCCGGGTCTGGGACTGTCCGTTGTAGGAGATCTTCATCACCAGGTCCGTGTACCCTGCAAACTCTTTGCTTGGCTTTCGGTCTCCCACCGAAATATCCACGTACGCGGGCACGTTGAACGTGGATCGAAACTGCTTCTCGATCCTGCGATCCTGCTCGGCATTACCGGGACTCTGCGCCCTGCAACCTACCACCAGCAAAACGACACACATAAACAATCGGCGCATCCACCACTCCCCAGCCTGCCGCAAATTCCATTCCATAAACCTATGAATTATCTCACGCGCCCGCTACTCAGGGCATCTGCTCAAGGCTCCAGCCCTAAATAGTAAAGACCGCGCACGGGCGGTCCAGAGCGTCTCCCAGTCATCGTTCACCATCCCCGAGCCAACTCGCGAGCCGCCACCAGGGAAACTACTGCCGCGTCCGCCCCGAACGCGATCGGATCCACGAACTTCCTCGACACCAGCGCTCCCCCAACCATGACCCGCGTCTCCGGAAATGCTTCCTTGATTTCGCCAACCAGCAGCCTCAGCTCCTTCACGCTCGGCAGCAGCGTCGCCGACAATCCCACCACCGTGGCGCCGTGCTCTTCAATCGCCGCCAGAATCCCCTGCCGCAACAGGTCCGTACCCAGCGACCAGGTCCTCCATCCATCGAAGTCCAGAATGTCAGACACCATCTGCACACCCAGTTGATGCATCTCTCCGGGCATTCCGCTCACCAGGGCGTTCCCTCTCCCGTGCATCGCCGGACTGCATCGTGTATAGACATTGGCCATCACGTACGCCGTCGCGGAAGTCGCAATGTGTTCCCGCGCAACAGAAAGCTCATTCTCCTGCCACATCCTCCCCACTTCATACATGGCGCTCGCAATCACTTCCTCATACACCTGCGCCACGTCTGCCGCATCCAGCGCATGCATCACGGCGCAAAGCGCCGCTGGCCGGTCCCCCTCAAGCAAAGCTCTCAGGTATGCTGCACGCCTTTCCTCTATTCTCAAGCGTTCTCCCGGTTCTTCCGCGCCACGCACAACAGCCCCGCCTCCAGCATGGGATTCGCGGCCGCGGACACCTCCGCAGCTTCCTCGCTCAGAACCTGCCGAATATCCTCAAGACTCTCGGTAAGCATCGTCATATCCAGATTACGCGACTTTAGAATCGTGTACAGCCAGGCAATATACTCCGTGAAAGCCTCGCGGGAATTCACCTCAATGGCTGACGCCAGAAACTCCAACGTATATGCCGTGTCTTCCAATGTGTGCTTTACCCCGGACTCCCACTCGCGGAATGCGGGGTGCCGCTCAAAATACAACTCGGACGCGCGACGGGCGAGCTCCCGCTTGTTCTTGCTCAAGAACTCGGCGATATCAGAAGTGGTCATCGGTGATTGTCGGACGAGAAACCGGTAAGCCTGCCAAACATCCTGTCAGTTAAAATGAAGGCTCACAAATGCTCAGGCAGGATCTCTCATCTACTGTCTCGCAACTCTCAAGCCCTTGCAATAACGAAACCTTTTGCGCTCCCATCGTACTTTCACCCAAGTTAAACACCACAGCCCCTTCTTCCCCCAATCCGGAAATGTTTCAATCTGAGCAAAAGTGACCACTTTTGCACTCTGCCCTTGTGTACTGTCAAAAAGCAGAGACTCCAGCAGGGATACCCATCATGAGCCCGTTCCGTTATCGAATCCTCGTCGTTGATGACGACGACCAAATCTCCGCCATGGCCAAGGCGATTCTCGAACTACAGGGCTACGAGGTGCACTGTGCATCGGACGGATTCGGCGGTCTCACCGCGCTGAAACAAGCGCCCCCTGACGTGATCATCTCTGATCTCCAGATGCCCAACATGAGCGGCTTTGAGTTCCTTTCCATCGTCCGTAAACGCTTCCCCAGTATTCCCACCATCGCAATCAGCGGAGCATTCTCAGGTACGGATATCCCGGACAGCGTGCTTGCCGATGCTTTCTTCGAAAAAGGTCAGTTCTCCATGTCGCAGCTCTTTCTGAAAATCACCGGTCTGCTCGAGGAACTCCCCACCCGCCCGCATACGGAATCACGCGTCAAGCCTGCGGTCTGGATTCCAATCAACAAGGCAAACTACATTGCCGTCACCTGCTCATCCTGTCTCCGGACCTTCCCAGTCGCCACTCCCCTCCCTGCCGGCGCGAACACTGCCGAATGCGACGCCTGCGCCTCACCGGTCCACTTCCACGTGCCAGACGGAGTTCAGTCGCGCTCAGCGATTCAGTAGCCACGCCACGGTGGGCTCTGCACTTCGCTCAACCATTGCTCAACTACCAAACAAACGATTCACCAGGGAGTCAATCCCTGTGCCCCAATATCAGTGCAAGCCCTCAAAATCGCCCTTTTTGACCCTTCCCGCAATGCCCCAGGAAAGCACGTTTCGCGCCCCCAGCTATGCCCTCTCTCGCCCCAAAACTCCCCAATTCACTCTCTGTCAAGCCCTCCAAGCCTCCTGAACTCTCGTATCTTCCTGTTTTCAAAGGAGATACATTCGTGACAGAAATGAGGGAATCACCCCCGCAATTTGCTATCCTGAAATTAGGGAGCCACTCGTTCGCAGGGCCGGTTCCAACGCGTAATCGTCTTATTTTCAGATTTTTAGCGGGAAATATAGGGGGGGTACCTGCCCGGCTCTTTCAAGCCAGCAGCGCGCGGATTTCCTCGAACGAATCCAACACGTAATCAGCTTTCACTTCAATCAGTTGCGCTCGCTTGAATGAAGTCGTAATCGCAATCACTTTGCAGCCAGCAGCCTTTGCCGCAAGCACTCCATTCAGCGAATCTTCAATCACAAAACACTCATCCGGCGCACAATTCAGCCCCATTGCAGCCTTCAGGAACACCTCAGGATGCGGCTTCGGATGCGTGACCGCCGCGCGATCCATCACACACGCAAACGCATCCTCCAATCCCAGCAACTGCAGTGCCGCACGCACGTTGCGCGGAGTTCCGGAAGTTGCCAGCGCAATCCTGTAACGCTCCTTTGCCCATCGCACAAATTCCACCGCGCCCGGAATCGCTTTGGCCCTGTGTTCATGCGCCTCAAAGTGGTAATTCTTTCTGCGCAGCAGCGTTGCCACCTCCAGCCTCGACGACGGAAAATGCAGCGACAGTTCGCGCATGATCGTCTCATCGGGACTTCCGCGATAAGGCGCATATTGCTCATCGGTCAGCGCTGCGCCCGACTCCAGGAAAGCCTTCACAATCGCAAACTTGTGAATTGACTCCGAATCGATCAGCACTCCATCCATGTCGAAGAGGATTGCCTTTTCGCTCACCAGTTTATCCGCCTAAACTGCGGGCTTCCGCGCTGCAATCACCCGCGGAATTCCCGCCAGATCCGGAATCGAATGCACATTGTGCCAGCCTCCGAGCAGAGCCATCACCGCTTTTGACTGCGAGTAACCAATCTCCATCAGCAGCCAGCCTCCAGCCTTCAGCGCCTCGCGCGCCTGCGGAATCAGCCTCCGAATTACATCCATTCCTTCCTCGCCTGCAAACACCGCAATGTGCGGTTCAAAGTGCTTCACCACTTCCTGCACCTTGTCCGCCTCATTCATTCCAACGTAAGGAGGATTTGAGACCACGAAGTCGTAGCTCGCGTCGCGCGCCACATCGGCCAGCACATCGCTCAGTGCAAAACGCACCCGCGCGGAAAGGCGCTCTGCGTTCTCTCGCGCCACTGCCAGCGCGGATGCTGAGATATCAACCGCATGAACCTCGGCGTTCGGCAACTCGCGCGCCAGCGTCACCGCAATGGCGCCCGAACCAGTTCCCACATCGATCAGCTTGATTGGTCCGCGCAATGCAAACTGCTCTACCAGTGCAAGCACCGTCTCAATCAAGTGTTCTGTCTCCGGACGGGGAATCAGCACTGCCGGAGAGACTACAAAATCCGCCTTCCAGAACTCCTGATGTCCCGTGAGATATTGCAGAGGCTCACCCGCTGCGCGCCGCGCAATCAGGCCCTCATACTGCTCCTGCGCCGCCTCGCCCAACTCGCGCTCCGGATGAGCAAACAGATGCGCGCGATCGCAGCCAAGCACATGGAAGACCAGCACCTCGGCGCTGATCCGCGGCTCTTCGATCCCTGCATCTGCGAGTTGCGCTATAGCCCAGTGAATTGCCTGTCGAAGTCGCACGCCACCATTGTACGTCCAGCAGCAGAAAGGCCCCGCAAAGTCGCGGAGCCTCTTTACACACCTCTCATGCAGCGCTTACGCGTGCACCGAATCCGCCTTCAGCTTCTCTGCCTGGAAGTGCGTGATCAGCGCATCCACAAAAGGTTGCAGCTTGCCTTCCATCACCTGGTCCAACTGGTGAACCGTCAACCCAATGCGGTGATCGCTCACCCTGTTCTGCGGGAAGTTGTAGGTGCGGATCTTCTCGCTCCTGTCGCCCGTTCCCACCTGCGAGCGGCGCTCTTTGGCGAGCGCCTCCTGCTGCTTCGACTGCTCCAGTTCATACAGGCGAGAGCGCAGCACGCGCATCCCCTTCTCGCGGTTCTTGATCTGCGATTTCTCGTCCTGGCAGCTCACCACTGTTCCTGTTGGCAAGTGCGTGATTCGCACCGCGGAATAGGTGGTGTTCACCGACTGTCCGCCCGGTCCAGACGAGCAGAAGGTGTCGATGCGGATGTCCTTGGCTTCAATCTTCACATCCACATCTTCGGCTTCCGGAAGCACCGCAACCGTGATCGCGGAAGTGTGCACGCGCCCCTGCGTTTCCGTGTCTGGAACCCGCTGCACCCGATGCACGCCGCTCTCATACTTCAGCTGCGAATACACCCGCTTTCCTTCAATGATGGCGATCACTTCCTTCAACCCGCCTACCGACGAGTCCGAACTGGAAAGCACTTCCACCTTCCAGCGCCGCGATTCCGCATAGCGCATGTACATGCGGAAAATCTCCGCCGCAAACAGTGTAGCTTCGTCTCCACCGGTTCCGGCCCTGATCTCCAGCACCACGTTCTTCTCGTCGTTCGGGTCCTTTGGCAGCAGCAGAACCTTGAGTTCTTCAAGCGAGACGGCGAGTTTCTCTTCGAGGCTCCGCAGTTCATCCTGTGCGTATGCCAGCATTTCAGGATCGGACTCGCCTTCCAGCATGGCGCGTGAATCGGCGATGTCAGCCTCCAGTTTCTTGTATTCGTGGTACTTCTCCACAATGGGAGCGAGTTCGCCCTGCGCTTTGGCGGTCTTCTGATAGTTGGCAGAGTCGTTGGCGATCTCGGGCGCGGCGAGTGCATCGTTGAGTTCCGCCCAGCGGGCCTCGATTTGAGCTAATCGGTCAAACATGTTGTTCCTGAACTTTCAGGCCACACGCGGAAGCGCGCAACCGGAATAATCTCGATATCTTAAGAGGAGCATACGGACAAACTTCTGCCAAGCGGTGGGGAACCGCTAAAGGTGGTGCTGCGCACTGAGGAGCAACGGACTTGAGGCAAGCATCATGCGATTACCAACTCTCCGCCCTGCTTCTGCTCCAGTTCCATCGCATGGTTTAACGCAACAATCGCGCACTCCACCTGCGTGTCATCGGGAGGCTGCGTGGTGATGCGCTGAAGCCAGAGCCCAGGAGCAGTCATCATCGCAAACAGCGACGAACGCCGCTTGGCTGCATAGCGGATGATCTCGTACGATGTTCCCGCGATGACGGGCAGCAGAATGATGCGGGATGCAAACCCAGCCCAGAATCCATGCACCGGAACCAGCGCGTAAACTGCGATGGAGATGATCATCACCGTCATCAGGAAGCTTGTGCCGCAGCGCGGATGATAGGTTGAATAGCGCTGCACGTGCTCCGCGGTAAGCGGATCATGGTTCTCGTAGGCGAACACCGTCTTGTGCTCGGCGCCGTGATATTCATACACCCTGCGAATGTCCTTCCATCGCGAAGTGAGCCAGATAAACGCGAGGAATATGGCGAGCCGGATGATGCCTTCCACAACAGCAAAGACAACCGTGTTGGCGGTCTGTGGAGCTGCATGGCGCAACGAACGGGCCGCGGCAAAGGGCAGAAACTTGTACATGAAGATGAAGAATGCGAGAGAAAGGGCGATATTAAACCCTGCAACCCATCCGTTCATCTCCAGCTTTTCTCCACTTGCGGTCTTTTCATCTTCCAAAGCCACATCTGCCGAGTAGCGCAGAGCCTTGAAGCCCAGCACCATGGCAGAGCCTAAAGTGACGATGCCGCGTACAAACGGCCATCCCTTCCACGGGCTCTTGTCACTTGCCTTCTCCAGCGGTTCAGAATGAATGGCGAGCTCACCGTCCGGCTTGCGAATGGCGATGCCCCAAGCGTGCGGAGACCGCATCATGACGCCTTCCAGCACAGCCTGTCCGCCAACCAAAGTCTCTTCGGCGCTTTCCAGCGCGAGTGAGAGCTGCAGAGCGGTGTGAAAACGCAAATGGGAACGCAATGACATAGTATTCATTAGACGCTGAAAACGCAGTAGAAGATACAGATATAACCCCTTTATTAAGTGTAGGATGCCTGATTGAGATGTGTCAACGGAGCAGGAGGCGCATGTTCTACGATGCGGCAGCAGAGGTGGAAGCAAGGCACACCTGATTTCGGCCAGCTGCCTTAGCGTCATACAGAGCGCTGTCGGCGGCACGTACGATATCGTCTCGCGTGATGCCATTGGCAGGAAACTCTGCCACGCCGACGCTCACAGTAACGCAGTAAGGGACTCCGGAAAAATCGGCATTTGCCACTGCACGGCGAAGTTTATCTGCCACGGTTACAGCGCTGGCGCCTTGTGTGGCGGGAAGCACAACCGCAAACTCTTCACCGCCGTAACGGCAGACAACGTCAACCTTGCGTAACTGGCGTGCAAAGATCGCCGACACTGCGCGGAGAACATCGTCGCCCAGCATGTGGCCAAACTCGTCGTTGATTCGCTTGAAGTGGTCGAGATCAATCATCAGGACGCTCACGCCTCCGCCATACCTGGCGGCGCGTGTGACTTCATCAACCAGCCGTGACTCGAAATAGCGGCGATTGAAGACACCGGTCAGGCCATCGCGATATGCAAGCTGGCGAACCCGGTCCACATAACGGGCATTCTGTGTGGCAGTGGCCAGGATGTCGGCGACTGATTCCAATGCCTGAATATCGTTGGCGAGGATCGCCTTCTTTTCTGCCGTAGCGCAAACCAGCAGCCCAATATTCTCACCGAAAGACAGCAGAGGCAGACAGACTTCCTCGTGCGCGGAAGCATAGTCTCCTGCGATGCCGGCCGATGAAGATCGATCCTGCAGATCATCTCCATTGCGTGCGGAACTGCCTGCATATCCACGCGGCAACACATCTCCCACGCGAAGCCGGGGATTCACCGAGTTGCTCTGCGCACGTAAAATGAGGGCCCCTTCCTCATCGCAGAGGAAGATGGAAACGTGCTCGACTGGGAAGAAATGTGGAAGCTGCGCACACAACCGATCCAGCAATTCCTTGAGGTCGAGCTCGACAGTTGTGCGCTTTGCAAGTGCGTTTATGGCTTCCAACTGCGCAGCCCGGCGCTGCAGCATGGAGTAAAGCTTGGCATTCTGGAGTCCAATAGAAGCCTGCGTTGCAAACAAGGTGAGCAAGTCCACAGTTTCATTGTCGAAGAAGTTGGGGAGATTGCTCTGGCAATCGAGCACCCCGACAACTTCATCCCGCACGACGAGGGGGATCGCCAACTCCGAGCGCGTGCTTGCGATGTGTGAGATATATCGGGAGTCGATCATCACGTCAGGAGAGTAGACCGGACGTCTGGTCTTTGCGGCCGTTCCCGTAATGCCCTTGCCAAACGGAATCGAGAGGCTTCCAGAAGGAAAGTCCTCTCCGAAATGCGCGCGCACGCAGAGGTTTCTGTTCTCCTCGTCAAACAGCAGGATGCTGCCACTCTGCAAGTGGAAATAGTCATGGACGATTGCGAGAACCTGATTCAGGACCTCGTCGAGATCGAATGTGGACAATATCGCCTGACTGGCGTCGTAAAGGATGGCAACCCGTTGCATAGTGAGCCCATGGACGACGAGGTCGGAGACGACGAGGTCGAAGAAGAACTGATAAACCCCATTATATTACCGCGGCCCGCGAACGGTTCTCTTCCGCCTGTTCCAGAGCTCCAACACTCCCAATACGACAAGGCAGAACCAAAAATCCACCAGTAATCCCAAATCCAAACCTGCGGTGTTGTGGCGAGCCGCCGGGGGCAGAAAGCCAGAACAGGCAAAGTAGAGAGCGTTGCCGATCAATACCGCTGCCAGCGATCTCCAAAAGTTTCCAGGCACAACTGTTTGGACACCGACAGTTCGAAAAGAGTTGGCAACCCTGAGTTCCAGAAGCAGGGCGAGGGAAAGGGAAATGCGGTACTATGCGAGGAATGCCGGAGTTGCGCACAGAGGTCCAGTTTCTGAAGGGTATTGGCCCACGCGTGGCGGAGACTCTGGCCGCCAAGGGAATACACTCTCTCGAAGACCTGCTCTACTATCTGCCATTTCGCTACGAAGACCGGATTAACCCCCGAACCATTGAGCAGTTGCAGCCCGGAGAGATGGCTTCGGTAATTGCCGAAGTTCGAACCAGCGGACTGTTTAAGACCAGGCGCATGCCTATCTTTGAAATGACCGCCGGGCAAGGCCGCAGCAAGTTGAAATGCCTGTGGTTTCGGGGAGGATATCTTGAAGGGAAATTCCAGCCCGGAGCTTTGGTAGCCCTTTACGGCAAAGTTGAGGCATCGACATTTGGCCGCGGTGGCCTGCAGATGCTGCAGCCGCAATTTGAAATTTTGCACGAACCGTCGGAAGACGGCGCGAGCGAAAGCGATGAGCAGAGGCATTTTGAGTCGCTTGAGACCGGGAGAATCGTGCCCATCTATGAGGCAACCGGCAAGCTCAATGCAAAATGGTTCCGGCGCACGATTCGCACCGCGCTGGAGCAGTTGCCCCGGGAAGTCCCCGATGCAATTCCAGCGGCAATTCGCGGGCGGATTGGGTTGATCCCTCGCGCCGAGGCGTTCTGGCAGGTGCACTGGCCGGATGCAGGAGAGAGCTTCTCTGCCTTGCAGGCTGCGGCCACGCCTGCCCACCAGCGGCTCATCTTCGAAGAACTGTTCTTTCTGGAACTGGGGCTGGAGCTGAAGCGGCGAAAGGCGCGGCTACAGCCCGGAATCGCATTCGAGATCCATTCCCGGGTACGAGCAGCATTGAAGCGGGTCCTGCCGTTTCATCCTACGAAAGCGCAGAAGAAGGTGCTAAAAGAAATTGCCGATGATATGGCACATAACTCGCCGATGCGACGACTTCTGCAAGGCGATGTGGGTTCTGGGAAAACGATTGTCGCTTTTGAGGCAGCTACTGTTGCGATGGAGAATGGGTACCAGGTGGCGATGATGGCGCCCACTGAAATACTTGCAACCCAACACTACCTGACTGCACGGCGCATCCTGGAGCCGGCTGGGTATCGGGTTGCACTTCTGACTGGCTCGCTGAACCAGGCGAGCAAGCGCTCTGTCCGGGGACACGTAGCGCGAGGAACTGCACAAATGGTCATCGGCACTCACGCCCTGCTGGAAGAGAAAGTAGAATTTGAACGGCTGGGACTTGTGATTGTGGATGAACAGCACAGGTTTGGCGTGATGCAGCGTATGAAGTTGATGCGCAAGAACGCCGAGGTGCAACCCGACGTGCTGGTGATGACAGCGACTCCGATACCCCGCACCTTGGCGCTGACGCTGTATGGTGATCTCGATGTGAGCGTGATTGATGAACTGCCACCCGGTCGCACTCCCGTAAGCACCCGCGTGGTGCGCGATGAGCGAACAGCGGAAGTCTGGGAGTTTGTGCGAAGGATTGTTACTAGCGGCGCACAGGCCTATGTTGTGTATCCGGTCATCGAGGAGAGCGAAGAGAAAGAGACGGGCCTGAAGGCGGCGATTCAGATGTATGACACACTGCGGCGGGACGTATTTCCGGAGTGCAAGCTGGGTCTGCTGCATGGGCGCATCAGCGCCGACGAAAAAGACGAGATTATGAGGCGGTTCAAGAACGGAGAGCTGCAGATACTCGTTGCTACCACGGTCATTGAGGTGGGCGTCGATGTTCCAAATGCGTCCGTCATGGTGATTGAGCATGCTGAGCGCTTCGGCCTGTCGCAAATGCATCAGCTCAGAGGCCGCATTGGCCGTGGAAGCACGAAGTCCTACTGCATCCTGATGACCGGAGGGAAGGTCAGCGAAGAGGCCCAGCAGAGGTTGGACACCATGATCCGAACCGCGGATGGGTTTGAGATTGCTGAAAAGGACTTGGAACTCCGCGGACCGGGAGAGTTCTTTGGAACCAAGCAGACTGGAATGCCGAGCCTGAGAGTTGCGAATTTGATCCGTGATCGCAAGTTGCTGGAACTTGCCAAGCGTGAGGCGCGAGCGTTGGTGGACGGCTCCGCGGGCGAGATTTCTCAGGAGGAGAAGCGCGCTGCTGTTCAGTACCTGAAAGCGCACTGGAACCGGCGATATGGTTTGGTGGAGATAGGATAATGAGGGGACCTTTTGTCATTTGCATCCAACTTTGATAGCCAGAGGAGAGCGTCGGACTGTACGCTGGAGAGCATGATCCTGGGCATTGGCGTTGATTTGTGCGAGGTTGACCGGATTGAAGCGGCGATAAAGCGCCATGGCGAGCGCTTCCTGGCGCGCATCTACACAGATGCAGAGCGTTCCTACTGCGATTCGAAACCGAATCGCTTCGAACGGCTTGCCGGTCGCTTTGCTGCCAAGGAGGCTGCCATGAAGGCGCTTGGAACAGGATGGAGACGCGGCGTGGCATGGAAAGAGTTCGAAGTTGCACGTGCCTCCAGCGGGCAACCGGTGATTCTCTTTCACGGGGTAGCGCGCCAGATCGCGGAAGAGCTTGGAGCGACCCGCGCACTGGTTTCCATCACCCATATAAAGACAATGGCAATGGCGCAGGTAGTGCTGGAGCGAGATTAGAGGGTTTGTTATGATTCGAGTCAGTTGCGATGGGAGAGAACGTGCCTAGTCAAAAGCAACTCCGCTGGGCTCAGCTTCGAGTAGGGCTGACCGTTGTGTTCGCAGCCGTGGTACTGGCCTTTCTGGTTTTTCTGATGAGCGGCACCACGGGCTTGTTTACTCCAACGTTGCGCCTTGTCTCGTTTACCGACAACGCCGGAGGGTTACGTAACGGCGCGCCGGTGCGACTGCAAAGCGTGGATATCGGCAATGTCGAGAACATCCGAATTGTGAATCATCGTGACCCGGGCGGAGCGAGCACTCCGGTTGAAATCCTGATGAAAGTGAATGCCAAGTTTCAGCCGTTCATTCACACGGACTCTCAGGTTCTGCTCTCCACCTCCGGGGTGCTTGGCGAGACATTCATTGATATCGATTCCACACAGGCGAAGGGTGGAGCCGTATCCAACAACGCTGAGTTACCGTCGAAATCTGTTCCGGATATTCAGGATGTTGTGCGCTCATCGCAATCTACTCTGCAGAACGTGAGCATCCTTGTTACGCGCTTGGACCGCATTGTGACAGCTGTAGAAGATCAGAAGGGCTCAGTCGGAAAGCTGATTTACGACAAGCAGCTTTACAACAACCTGAACAGCTCCGTTGCACAGGTGAACGGGTTGCTGAATGACATTAATAATGGCAGAGGAAGCTTAGGAAAGCTGATTTCCGACGACACGCTCTACACCCGCGCAAACACCACGATCGACAAGCTAAACACAATCGCTGACAACGTAAACAGCGGCAATGGCACGATCGGCAAACTGATTCGCGACCCGTCACTTTACGACAATGCCAATCAAACGCTGGCGAAAGCGAACCAGTTGATGGATGGGATAAACCGGGGTGAAGGCGGGTTAGGAAAGTTTGCCAAGGATCCGGAATTTGCCAAGAAACTGGACCTGCTGGTTACAAACCTCTCGACAATTTCCTCTCAACTGCAGGCAGGACAAGGAACGGCC
>CAILAZ010000241.1 GCA_903832295.1 uncultured Acidobacteriota bacterium | reverse complement strand
CGTCGAGTTTAAGCGTTATCTGCTGCGGTTTACAAACATGATTGGCGGGTTCAACCATCTCCGCAGGATCATGCGTACCGTGTTCAATCAGTACGACTCGATGGTTCGTCCGCTCCAGAAATGGCTCGAAGAGCGCGGAGTTCAATTCGAGCTGAACACACGCGTCACTGATCTCATCCTGCGAGAGGAGTCCGACCGCAAGACTGTGGAGCGCATCGCTTACACGCGAAGCGGAGCCTCGGGAGAGATTGGGGTAAGCGAGGCCGACCTTGTGATAGTCACTCTGGGTTCGATGACCGAGGCTTCCAGCCTAGGCTCGATGGACTCAGCTCCCGTGCTCAAGGACAAGGCTGACGGAGGCGCTTGGACGCTCTGGGAAAAGATTGCGGCGGGCCGTCCGGAATTCGGCCGACCATCCGTCTTTGCCGATCACATCGACGAGTCAAAGTGGGTGTCATTCACCACGACTCTGCACGACCCTACCTTCTTTCGGTTAGTCCGCGACTTCACTGGAAATGTACCCGGAGAGGGCGGATTAATCACGTTTGCGGACTCCAGTTGGCTGACCTCGATCGTATTGCCGCATCAGCCGCACTTCATCGGACAACCCGAGGACGTGAGCGTCTTCTGGGGATACGGGCTATTCGTCGACAAGGTGGGCGACTTCGTGAAGAAACCGATGTCCGCATGTACCGGGCGGGAAATCATGACGGAGATCCTTGGCCACATGCATGTTGAATCCGAAGCGTTACAGATTCTTAAGTCTTCCATCTGTATTCCGTGCATGATGCCGTTTATTACCAGCCAGTTTCTACGGCGAGAGAAGGGTGATCGTCCTGAGATTGTTCCACCGGGATCGACGAACCTGGCCTTCGTCGGCCAATTCTGCGAACTGCCTGATGACGTGGTATTTACGGTTGAATATTCGATCCGCTCGGCACAAACAGCGGTGTATTCGCTGCTCGGGTTGAAGCGGGAGATACCGGCCGTCTACAAAGGCCAGTATGACCCGCGCGTTCTGTACAAAGCGTTCACAACTTTGCATGACCTCAAAGCCTGACGGATTGAGAGAACATGGAAACCAATTATGAATTTTGCAGTAGATAAATCAGATCCCCTGAAGACTTATGACATTCTCGCCGGGCTCGTGGCGCCGCGCCCGATCGCTCTAGTCACGAGCTTGAATGAGGCCGGGCAGGTAGATGCTGCTCCATACAGCTCTTATAACTATCTGTGCTCAGACCCGCCGATCTTGGGGATTGGGATGATGGACAGGCCGGGCGGGAGGTTCGTCTCGAAGGAGACGAGACGGAACATCCGGGTGTGCGGAGAATTTGTGGTCAACGTTGTGACCGAAGACTTGGCGCAGCAGATGAATATTTGTTCAACAGATGTTCCGGAGGGCGTGGACAAGTTGGAAATGGCAGGGCTGGAAACCGCACCATCGGCAGTAATAAAAGTGCCAAGGATTAAGCAGGCGCACGCCGCACTCGAATGTGTGGAGTATATGACGCTCGAGATCGGACGGGGTGGAATTGTGCTGGGGCAAGTCGTTTCGATGTACGTGGAAGACCGGTTTGTGGATCCAAGTGGCCCTTACGTGCTTGCTACGGAGCTACATGCGATCGGACGGATGAATGGGTTGGGCGCGTACGTGAAGACCGAGGGAGCTTTCTTGACTATTCCTCGGATTCAGACGAGATCCAAATGACAAAAGCGAAAGTGAACCTGGAACAACCGAAGATTCTGGTTGTAGATGATGATGAAAAGATACGTGCAACATTGAAGGGTGTGTTGACGTTCAACCAGTTTATGGTCACCACCGCATCAAACGTTGGCGAAGCCCTTCACCTGATCGACACAGAACCCTTTGATGTGTTGCTCTCTGACTTGCACATGCCCGGCGCAGCGGACGGTTTCACTGTGGTCAGTGCGATGCGCCATACCAATCCGGACGCGGTTACGCTGATGTATACAGGGTATCCCGCGCTAAAGGAGGCGATGAGCGCGATCCTGTTGCAAGCCGATGAAATCCTTTTGAAACCACTGGCTCCCCCCATGCTGGTAGCGCAAATTCGTGAGAAGTTAAAAAACAGAGGAATTCGAAAATTGACGGCCATAGAGCGGGTAGCCTCGATCTTGGAACGCGAGACCCTGGCGACCATCCATGACTGGCTTGATCGCGTCGACCGGGAAGATGAATTGACGTGCGTGCCACTCAGTAAGGAGCAACGCACCGGGCATCTCCCGAAGCTGCTTGAGGAACTCGTTCATCGGTTGAGGGTGCCGCGAAATCTTGGAACGAAACAGGTATCGGAAGCAGCCGTCCAGCACGGCAAAGTTCGCCAGGCGCAGGGCTACTCAGTTCCGATGATCATCGAGGAATCTCGCATCCTGCAGGTCAGCATCTTCAACACTCTACAGAAGAACCTGAGCAGCGTTGATTTCAGCTTGCTGCTTACCGATGTGATGACCATAGCCGATGAGGTGGATTCGCAACTGAAGCAGACAATTACCAGTTTCATGGGACAGGCTGCGACGACTACAGCATAGGCCGCTTTGCAGCCATGTGCCCTTCATCAATCGTGAAGCGCAACGCTGACCAGCGAGCTGTGGACGTGTATGCCGCCTCCGTTGTAGTCAATGAAACCCATCTCCCTGAACCGATTCATAAAGAAACTGACTCGCGAACGGGTTGTGCCGATCATCTCGGCAAGAGTCTCCTGACTCATTCTTGCGATGAGCGGGATTGGCGTCGATTCCTGCCCAAAGTTTGCCATCAGCAGGAGGAGCCTGGCTAAGCGTTTCTCGCTGGAGTTGAACAGGTGATCGACAAGATCAGATTCCATGCGAACATTTCTGGTGAGCAGATAAGCTAGAAAACGCTCGGCAAACTCCGGCTCCTCGTGAAGCGTAGCGACCATCGCGCGCCGTTCGACCCTGACAATAGTGCTCTTCTGGTCGACACTGGCGGTTGCCATGCGGAGCGGTTGCCCTGCTAAACAGCCCTCGCCAAAGAAACTTCCTGCTGGCAGAATGGCAACCACGGCCTCTTTGCCACTCTTTGATACCACCGTGAGCTTCACCCTGCCATTCTGGATGTAAAAGACTGCATCGGCAGCATCTCCTTGCGAATAGACAGACTCACCAGCTACGTAAGCCTGAGTAGACTTTCCAACGGAAAGCTTCGTCAGCAGCAGATGCGGATCGAATGAGCTAGCCAGCTCTGGCAGCAGATCTACGGGACTGAAATTCACGGCAATAGGGGACGCCGGGGGAGAAGACGCGCGCGGCGCGCTGTGAGTCTTCGTTATCTTTATCGGGGCGGCGGTGCGCTTGCTGGCCATCGGAATCTCCCACTCGGACGTGCATCCGGGGGCTTTTGCCGAGTGGACAAAGTATAGCCCCCGCGGAGCTCGAAACCGTAAATGTTCGCTTTATCGTTCCCAATTTGACATTCGGATATAAACGGGAGGCTGGAACGCATATGCATTTTGCCTGTTCGACTGAATTTATTCCGCTGATAGCAGCACCGCTCAAGAAAGGAGAACGGCGTTCGATCCCGGAAACCGCCTTCGCGGCGGCTGCTATCCGTGCGGGAACCTGATGGTCGTAGCACCTCTAAACCATCAGGCAACTCTGTCTTTTGGGTTCTCAGTGTATTGAGATTTCTGATCCATTCCCATCATGAGGATTTCAACTGCTGCATTGCCTTTTCGTAGCGATTTGAGGAAGTCCCCGGCGATCCGGTCGAGCTCCGCTTGAATGGATGCCTTCGCTTCAAAGGTTGTCCTTGGATCGTTTGTGCTCACCATAAATTACCTCGTTATAAATACGGTCTGGTTATTTGTTCCCGTCTTCGCTCGGACTGCCGCTGAATTTTGCGGAACGAACCTTTATTAGACGTGAGGCAGCCTCATCCGTATCAGTGCGAGCCTTTCGGCGCTTCCGAATCGGCAATCGCGCGTGTCAGCGGATGAGGTGCAACTCCCTGTCCCTACGCCTTCACTGCGCTGCTCTGGCACGCTGGATGCTTACATTGGCAAGTTGGCTTCGTGGCATTCTTTGTATCCGCGCAGGCGTCGCTACAATGTTTCTTCTCTGCTGCGGGTACGCAGCTACAGGCTGGGTGGGCGCATTTTGACGTTGTATTCACAAGATCTCCTTTAGTACGTGTGCTTCGATTTGGAAAAGACATGACGCAACGAACCAGGCCACATCACGGGAGGGGTGTGTACGTTGCAAAGCACATTCCTCCCCACACGCTAAGAGGAGCATTACATCGACTGAGACCGCGGGCTGTTCGATTTTGCTCATTTCCGACGGTTTATCTCTGGCACTCTCCGCCACTCAGCAATTTCTTGCTGTTGGATACTCATTCCAAAGAGCTGGACTCTCTCACATCCGAGATTCCTGCCGCGTACTCACCAAGTATCTCGCGCAAGAACAGCCTCCAGAACAATTCCGCAACGGTCAATTCTGCTCAGACCTCGAGAGGCCACACGAACTACAAACGAGATAGCCCTCAAAGCCGCAGTCCAAGCTTTAAGAGGAGCGAGGAGCAATATGAAAACAAGCACAGAAGACAAGATTAAGGGATGCTGTCACGAAGTGAAGGGCGCAATTAAAGAGGAAGTTGGGAAAGTCACCAACAACTGCTGCACGGAAGCCAAAGGAAATATTGAAAAGAACGCGGGGAAGTTGCAACACAAAGTAGGCGTTGCGGAAGAAGCTGTCGAGCAACTTAAGAAGTAGGTTGAGAATCACTCGCCCTTCGGAAACTGGTGGGTGAGAGCAGGAAGTCAGCAGCCTGTGCATTAATTGACTCGTCTGCTGACGACACATAACGTTCAGGGTTAGCCCAATGTGACCGAGTCCGCGAAAAGAACGCATGTCTCGGGTACACCTGTCATGGAGCGAGGGTTCTTATGCTGTGGACAATATTTGCAATCATGCTGATTCTATGGCTTCTCGGTTTCAGCCTTCACATCGGCGGTGGCCTGATTCACCTTCTGCTTGTAGTCGCAGTGGTGATCCTGGTTTTCAATCTCGTAACCGGGCGCCAGCGTGTGGTGTAAATGCAGCAAACATGAGGAGCAATACATGGCGTCTCAGGAGAGTGCATCGCCAGGCGCGACCTTGGCGCGACTGGACGGTTCCGAACACTTGGTTCGAGATACGCTTCCGTCCTCGTTGCGACAATCAAGCGCGTCGCTTCCGAGCTGGATAGCAGTGATCGGAAACCACGTGCCGCGGCAATGCGGCATCGCGACGTTCACCGCAGACCTATGCGACTCAATCAATGACGAGTACGAACGAGCGCGCCTGATGGTCATTGCCGTCAACGACCCAGGATCACATTACGAGTACCCCGCGCGCGTTCGGTTCGAAATCATTCAGGATGAATCATCTTCCTACGAAAACGCCGCCGACTTTCTTAACTCCAGCAATGTTGCAATGGTCTCTCTTCAACATGAGTACGGCATTTATGGCGGTGCATCCGGTAGCCTCATATTACGGCTATTGCGGAGGCTGAAGATGCCGGTGGTCACGACTCTGCATACCGTCCTTCGCGAGCCAGACGCCAATCAACGCACTGTGATGGAAGAGATCGCCGTGTTGTCTGACCGCCTCATCGTGATGAGCAAACACTCCTCGTTAGTTTTGCAAGAGGTTTTCCATGTTCCGGCGGAAAAGGTCGACCTCATTCCGCATGGCGTTCCGGACCTGCCATTTGTAGGTCCCGATCAGTTTAAATACTCCTCAGGAACTGAAGGTAAGGTCGTGTTGCTCACGTTGGGACTGTTATCTCCGAACAAGGGGATCGAACGAGTGATCGAGGCCCTGCCACGCATCGTCGCCGACCATCCAGCGGTGGTGTACCTGATTGTGGGTGCTACCCATCCCCATATTAGGCAACGCGAAGGCGACCGATACCGGATTCAATTGCAGGCGCTGGCGACAAAACTCGGAGTGAAACGCAATGTAATATTTCACAACCGATTCGTAAGTCCGGAAGAGATGTCCCAGTTTGTCGGGGCCGCGGACATTTACGTTACGCCCTATCCCCATGTGGCGCAGGCCGTATCCGGCACGCTCGCGTATGCGCTGGGCGCAGGAAAGGCAATTATCTCGACTCCATACTGGCACGCCACTGAGTTGCTCGCCGGTGGACGCGGGGTTCTTGTGCCGTTCGAAGATTCAGATGCTATTGCGACCGCGACGATCAAACTACTCGACAACCCGGCAGCTTGCCAAGCCATGCGCAAACGTGCCTACCAATACTCCCGTGAGACGGTTTGGAACAGGGTCGCTGAATCTTACATGAATGCATTCGTGCGCGCTCGGGCTGAGCGCGATGCGGATACTGCGTATCACGTTCTTGAACCTAGATTCTACTCGAACACTGAGCAGGTTGCCACACACCAGGTATCACCCGCGCTGAGTAACCGACCGCGCCGGATTTCTGCATAAGCATTGAGAGCCCCATAGTGGAAATAGCTGCGTCTGCAGGCGCTCATGTGATCAGAGAGTAATCAGTTCATACTGATCATTGCCCATATGCAAGGACTTCATGTATTCAAGCTGGTGCAGGCCGCTTCGTGACTCAATGCGTTGCACAATATCGTGTCGCTGTTCGTCAGGCTGTGAGTAGACCAAGTCGACGGAAGCCTTATCGATAGCCAGAATGTCCCGTGAGCCTAGGATGCCGATATCATTGCACGTGGGCTTTACTCCATCTGCATCGCAATCGCAGTCTACAGAGATATTCTTTAAGACGTTGATATATGTAATGTGCGATCCGAAATGTTCGGTGGTCCCCTTGCCCGACTCCACCATACGCTCTAGAAACAGTGTTCCTTTAGGCCACCCCTCGCCGTGAATCTGCCGTTTGCCCACCTGTCCGGACGCACAACCGATGCCGATGTTTTTGAGCGATCCGCCAAACCCACCCATGGTGTGCCCCTTGAAGTGCGTATAGACCAAGAGTGACTCATAGTTCAAAAGGTGCTTGCCGAAGGCGACCTCTGTGAGATGTACGCCCGGAGTGAAGGGGTGCTCCGTCAACATGGGTGATGAGTGCTCATCAAGAAACTCACGCATGCCCGGAATCGGAAGCATCACATCGCCATCGGCGTCCAGGATGTCGACTGGACAGAACGTGAATCCATTGGTTTCTAACGTCTCACGATGAGTTACCGTGTTTTGCCTCGGGCTTGGATACAGGACGTTGCATTCCACAATGGTGCTGTTAAGAATATGCGACTGCAAACCTTGAATAAGCTCAATGGGCAATAGGTTCGGTCCATGCGGTTCGCCGGAGTGCAGCTTAATACCTATTTTGCCAGTCATTCCTCCGTTGATTTTGGAGTAGATATTCAGCAAGCCTTTGACGCTAATATCCCGTGAAAAGAACACTTGAGATTTGCTTTGCGAGATTGTAGCGCCGGCGATACTGTTTGAGTCCCCTGCGGCTTTACCGCCCAAAGCGATTCTGACGTTCTTCAGAGAGGGACTCGGCTGCCTCTTCATGGTTGTTCTCTTTCCGTGAAAGATGAATTCAAAATGTAAAAGCCGCTTAGCGACCTCGGAAGGCTGAGCGCGATG
>CAILAZ010000240.1 GCA_903832295.1 uncultured Acidobacteriota bacterium | reverse complement strand
TGGGCAATGCGGTGGCCAAACTTCGTCGTCTTGGCAAAGGCATCATCCAGGTGAATCGGGTTGTGATCGCCGGTCAGGTCTGCAAAGGCGTGAACCAGTTTGTCGTCTATGAGCTGAGAGTAAGTGCAAGTTTGGCCGACCGCAAAGGTCGGAGTCGTCGGAGCTGCGGTTGTTGACATTGCTATTCTCCTTTTACATGTCGCGGCGAAAGATCATCGCGACGGTGAATTCGTTTTAACTGCAACGGAACGAAACGCCGAAGGTTGCGCGTGGATAGTTCCAACTGGTGACGCCCTTGCCCGTGCACATCACGCGGCAGGTTCCGCATTCAAGACAACCGGCGTACTCAAAGTTCACCTGGTCATCCTTGAGCCGGTAGCAGCGGGCTGGGCACACGACAAGGCACACCTGCAGGGCGCATGTTGCGCAAAGCGCCTTATCGACAAGGATGTGGGGATGGCCTTCATCCACGCTGAACTTATCGAGGGCAAGCAATTCTTCCGGACCTAGCTTTTTAATGCTCATAAGCTTCGAAATGCCTTCCAGCCGTCGGACGCCAACTGACCGAAGGTTGCGTTCTTCTTCACTACGCCAAGCATGCCGCTTATCATTGGCTTTGGGGTCTTGCCATCGACGGTGAAGAGAAACTGCATGGCTTCATTGGCAAGCTTTGGGTAAACGTTGAATATGCGGGAGATTTCGAAAATGTTGTGGAAATTCTCGTAGGCACGCTGGTTTGCGGTGAGCAGCAGAGTTTCAAGCTGCTTCATGTACAGCTCACCCGTTTGGGATGGGCTGGTGGATTTCAGGATGGCTTGCGCCGCCGCCAGTCCACTCACGATTGCGAGATCCATACCGCGTATGATCAAGCCGGTGTTGATGCCAAACTTGGCCGCGTCGCCAACCACCAGGAAACCTTCGCGGTGCAAACGTTTTGGAATGCCGCTGTAGCCGAGCTCAGGGACGAGGTGGGCGCCGTACTCCACGCTGGTGCCACCCTCGATCAGGGGCTGAATCGCCGGATGCATCTTGAAGTCCTGAAAGATGTCCTGCACCTGGCGCTTTTGCTTTGCGGCTTCCACCAGATTAAAGACAATCCCGAGCGAGATGCTTCCCTTGTTGGTGTAGAGGAATGCTCCACCGGAGATGCCATCCGTGCAGCCAATAGCTACACGAGCGGCGCCCTCGGTATCCTTGACGCCAAAGCGCGCGCTGATGAGATTATCCGGCAGTTCGATGGTTTCTTTGACGCCAAGGCCTACCGAGTTCGGGGCCGCATCCGGAAAGAGTCCCGCCTTTTGTCCGAGGAGCGAGTTGACGCCGTCGGCGGCAACCACGATGTCGGCGCGCATTTCGTCTGTGCCGGAGCGGATGCCGACGATCTTTCCGTTTTCCTCGATGAGGTCATCGACAAGAATTCCACTCGCAAGGGTTGCGCCGTGCGATTCAACCTCGCCGGCAAACCATTCATCCAACTCGGCGCGCACGACGGAGTAAGACTGCGGAACCTGTTCGCCAAAAGCAGGGTTGAAATAGTCGATGGTAGTTGCTCCGCCATCGTTCAACAACATGATCTGCTCGCGGACGATCTTGCGCTGCAGCGGCGCCCGCTTGTACATGTCCGGCTCAAGCAACTCCAGCGCGTAGGTGTAGAGCCGACCACCGGAGACGTTCTTGCTGCCCGCGCTGTTGCCCCGCTCCAGGAGGAGAACGTTCTTCCCTTCCTTCGCCAGGGTGTAGGCGCACGCGGAGCCTGCCGGCCCCGCGCCCACTATGATTGCGTCAAACTTATCTTCGTCTGCCATGGTGTGTTCGCTACTTTCTCAGTGCAGCCGTCAACAGCGGCAGAACTTCATAGAGATCGCCGACAATACCGTAATCGGAGGCCTCGAAGATTGGCGCACGTTCGTCCGTGTTGACCGCAACGATCACCTTGGACTCGCGGCAGCCAACCATGTGCTGCACCTGACCCGACAATCCAACCGCAAGGTACAGGTCCGGCTTCACGGTCTGTCCACTGATTCCGACATAGCGTGCAACCGGCAGCCAATGTTCGTCTTCGGCGACGCCGCGCGTGCAGGCGAGCTCTGCCTTCAGCACAGCAGCCAGATCCTCGGCAAGCTTCAGGTCTTCCTTCTTGCGGAAGCCACGACCAACAGCGACCAGCTTGCCGGCTGCCGAGATATCCACGCCCGTCTCTCCGGTTGGAGTGATGGCGCCGACTGTGACCCGTGAGTCTCCTTCCACCGCGACGGTTTCAACCGTGCCCGCGGTTGCAGCGGCAGGCGGTGCAAGGAAAGTGCGCGCCCGAATGGTTACAACCGCCGGGAGAGCAACTTCCTCTTCGCAAAGTGCAAGCCCAGCGTAGAGCACGCGCGTGGCCAACACCTTGCCGTTATCGACCTTCAGCGTCTTTGCATCGGTGGTCATTCCAGCGTTGAGCTTCGCGGCGACGTAGGCTGCCACGGTCTTGCCGCGAAGAGTTCCGCCGACGAGCAGGACGCTGGCGGTGGCCTTACTTACTTGTGAAAAGATTGCTTCTGCAAAACCATCGACCCACTTGCTTGCAGATTGCAGAAATATAACCTTATCGGCGCCGAGAGCTGCCAACGCTTTTGCGTCTGCTTCGCTGAGCGCGAGAGCCGTGATCGGCTGGTTGAGCGACTTCTTCAACTCCAGTGCAGGAGTCAGCAACTGGCCGGCTAGCGCATTGTCTTCTGAAAATATAAATATTCCTGGCATAACCGTACGCTCCGTTAAATAAGGCCTTCCGAGGCCAGGCTTGATTTCAGCTTGGCAACGTTGTCCGCCGCGCTGGATTCCTTGTAGATCACGTTCTTGCGCTGCATCACGAAACCTTTTACCGACTTGCGCACTGCCTTGGGCTGAAGGTCTTCAGGCTTTAGTCCAAGATCGGCAATCTTGATCTCTTCATTCGGCTTCTTCGATGCGCCGAGAACCTGCTTCAGCGTTGGAATTCGGGGCTTGTTGATCTCGCTCAAGACACTGACGACGACCGGGCCTTTTACGCTGACCTCTTCCGTGCCGTCCTCAAGCTTGCGCGTAGCTTTCACCACGTCTCCCTCGACGCTCAGCTTCTGCAGGAAGCTTAGACAGGGCAGTCCAAGAAGTGCCGCAAGGCGCGAAGCGGTCTGCTGATTGAAGAGGTCGGAGCTGCCTTCCCCGCATAGAATCAGGTCGTATTGGCCAAGTTTGCGAATTGCCGCGGCCAGAACATTGGCCGTGACGCTGGCATCGGCGCTTTCAGCGGAGGCGTCGGCGACCCAGTAAACCTTTTCCGGGCCGCGCGAAAGCGCATCTTTGAGTGATTGTTTTACGGTAGCGGCGCCGTAGGTAAGAGCATCTACGGCGCCTCCGTTCTTCTCGACGAGCAGGGCAGCTTCCTCAATCGCGTTGCGGTCGAAGTCGCTGATTTTGCCCTTGGCCCGGCTGGAATCCAGACTCAGGTCCTCGGGCTTGATCTTGATGTCCTGCTCGTCGAGCGTCCACTTGTAACAAACCAAACACTTCGGCATTGCAATGGCTCCTCGAACGGTTAGGCGATACTCGCCGCGATCAGTTTCTCCGGGAAGTCTCCGGGAGCGTCCAGAAGGTTGGTGCCTGCGATGTCGCGGAACATGCGCGGAAGCGGCATAGTCTCGCTATAGCCGAAACCACCCTCGACCTGGCAGGTATCAATCAGCATCTTTGAGCCGAGGCGCACCAGGAAGGACTTGATCATGGCGGCTTCCACTTCAAAGGGCTTGCCTTCTTCAATCAGCAGGGCTGCATTGCGCAGACCAAGGCGCGCGAGGTGGCAATCGGTCGCCACTTCCGCAAGCAGAGTCTGAATCGCCTGCAACGTTGCTACCGGCTTGCCGAACTGAACGCGCTGCTTGGCATAAGCGGCAGCGTGCTCGACGGCAGCCTGACCGATGCCAACCGTCTGCGCTGCTTCTGCAACGGAGGCAACCGCGAGAGATTGAGCCGAGATGGCTGCGCCTCCGTTGACCGCACCGAGCAGAGCTGTTTCAGGAAGCACAACGTTCTCGAAGGTGATGTCCGCAACCGGGCAACCCTTCAATCCCATCGTCTCCAGCTTTTCGCCGACCTTGAGGCCGATGGCATCGGACTTCACCAGGAAAGCGGTGAGACCCTTCGCTCCGAGCGCCAGATCAGTGGTGGCGAAGACCACGTACACACCGGCTTCGCCGGCGTTGCGCACGAAGGCCTTTTTACCGTTGAGAACATAACCTACATCCTGCTTGGTGGCGGTCAGCGCGTCGGCTCCAACTCCCGGAGTCGGGCCGTGCTCGAAGATCGCAAATCCGCCGAGGATCTCGCCCTTGGCCATGCCGGGCAAGAACTCCTTCTTCTGGTCGGCTGTGCCCCACTGCTGGATCGCGTAAGCGGCAATCGTGTGGTTATTCACGATGGAAGCAACCGCGGCAGAGAAACGCGACAAATCTTCGATCACTTCCACATAGCTCACGAAGCCGGCAGCCGCGCCGCCGACGTCGTCAGGAAGCAGCAAGCCCATGAAGTCATGCTTCGCCAGCGCCTGCACAACCTTCTTCGGAAATTCGCCGGTGTGATCCAGTTCGACGGCGATGGGTTCGAGGTATTGCTTGCCAAAGTCGCGGGCGCTTTGCCCGATAAGCTGCTGTTCTTCAGTCAATTCGAAGTTCATT
Source organism: uncultured Acidobacteriota bacterium (assembly GCA_903832295.1). Taxonomy (GTDB): domain Bacteria; phylum Acidobacteriota; class Terriglobia; order Terriglobales; family Acidobacteriaceae; genus TOLSYN. The sequence continues at coordinate 9,363 of CAILAZ010000240.1, read as the reverse complement.
ACTTGCCTGCTTTCTGTGCAGTGCTGGGAGCCGCGGCATGCGGCTGAGCTAACACCGCGCGCGAAATCACAAGCCGCTGAATCTGGTTGGTGCCTTCGTAGATCTGCATGATCTTGGAGTCACGCATGTACTTGCCAAGATCGGAGGTGTATCCGTAGGAGCCCATCAGGGTGACCGCGGTGGCAGACACCTGCATGGCAACGTCAGAGCAGAAGGTCTTGCAGATGGCGGATTCCTTGGAGTACGGAACGCCTTCGTCGCGGAGCCGCATCGCCTGGTGCAGGCAATCGCGAGCAGCTTCCACCATGATCTGCATTTCGGCCAGCTTGAACTGCAATGTCTGTCCAGGAAATGGCTTGCCCGGGAAGCGAGCATGCACGTGTGCCACGCAAGTATCCAGAGCGCGTTGCGCAAGGCCAACGCTGAGAGCAGCGATTGCCGGACGCGCCATGTCGAGCGTCATCATCGCGATCTTCATACCCTCGCCTTCCTTCCCAAGAAGGTTGGTGACGGGGACGTGAACATCCTTCAGAAGCAGTTCGACGGTGTTGGAGGCGCGGATGCCGAGCTTGTGATCTGTTGTTCCGATGGTGAATCCTGGGGTTCCACGCTCGAGGATGAATGCGCTGATTCCCTTTACGCCCGCCGCCGGATTGGTATTGGCAAAGATGACGTAGACGCTGGCGAAGCCGCCGTTGGTGATCCAGCACTTGGTGCCGTTCAGGATGTACTCGTTGTCTTTCTTCACTGCGGTGGCCGTACCGGCAGCTGCGTCAGAGCCGGCACCGGGCTCGGTGAGCCCGAACGAGCCAATTTCAGCATTGAGCATCGGCTTGAAGTAACGGCGCTTCTGCTCATCCGTGCCTGCGATGAGCACAGAATCCATGCTCAGAACGCTGGCGGCAAGTGTGGTGCCCATGCCGGCGCAACCATAGCCCCACTCTTCCAGTACAAGTGCCTGGGTGAGCGCGTCGTAGTTCAGGCCGCCATACTCCTTGGGAACCGCCATGGCGAAGATGTTGCTGGCCTTGGAAGCTTCCAGCAGAACCGTCGGAAACTCTCCGGATTTGTCGAACTTTGCGGCGATCGGAATGATGTTCTTGGCGACGAACTCTTTTGCCGCCTGTTGAATTGCCTTTTGTTCAGGACTCAAAATGCTCATGGTCTTTAACCTTTCCTAAGATTTATGCGGTGGTTAGTTCAGGAACAACAGCAACCGCTGCCTTCGTTCGTTTTGACTCGAGAATCTTGCGCAGTCCGCCCCACTTGGGTTGGAAGAGTCCGGCATCCATCGGCTTTAGATCCGGAGAAATCCGGGGAGCAAAGCCCATGTGGGCGAGGATGTCTTCCTTCAGACGGACGCCCGGTGCAATCTCGGTCAGAGTGACAACGCCATCCTGCAGTTCGAAGACAGCGCGCTCGGTGATGAACAATACAGGTTGCTTGGTGGAGGTTGCGTAGGCGCCGCTGAAGGTCACTTGCTCGACCTCCTTCACGTACTTCTGGCCCTTGCCTTCCTGCTTGATGACAAGCTTGCCGCCTTCCACCGCGACCTTAAGACCACCCGCAGTGAAAGTTCCGCAATACACAACTTTCTTGGCGTTCTGGGTAATGTTGATAAAGCCGCCGCAGCCTACGCAGCGTCCGTGGAACTTGCTGACGTTTACGTTGCCATGGGGATCGACTTCCGCCGCGCCCAGGAAAGCCAGGTCCAGGCCGCCGCCGTCGTACCAGTCGAATTGCACCTGCTGCTCAACATAAGCGAGAGCGTTGTAGGACATACCGAAATCATGGCCGCTTGCCGGAATACCGCCGATGGCACCAATCTCGGTGGTGAGCGTGAGTTGGTCAGCGACGCCTTCCAAGCCGGCCACGGCTGCCACACCCTCCGGCATGCCAATACCGAGATTCACGCAGGAGCCGGGAGTCAATTCCATGGCGGCGCGGCGGGCGATGATCAGGCGTTCGTCCAGCTTCATTTCAGGAAGGTCATTGACCGGAACGCGAATCTCACCCGAAAAAGCCGGGTTGAATTGCGTGCCTGCAGACTGCCAATGGTCCTGTGGTAACGCCACAACAATGTAGTCAATCAGCACACCCGGAACGCGAACCCGCTTTGGATTAAGCGTACCGGTCTGTGCAACATACTCGACCTCGGCAATAACAATACCGCCGCTGTTCTTTGCCGCCTGAGCCAAGGGTAGGCACTCCAGCAACGCACCCTCATCGCTTACCGTAAGGTTGCCGAACTCGTCGGAAGTAGTGCCGCGTATGATCGCGACATCCACCTTGAAACTGGGGTAAAGCAGCCACTCCTCGCCTTCGAGTTGAATGACCTTGACGATTTCCTCCGTGGTGGCCTTATTTACCTTCCCGCCTTCCACCCTCGGATCTACAAACGTACTAAGTCCAATCTTGGTGATAACACCAGGACGGTGCCCGGCAATCTCGCGCCATAGCTGGGCGATTGTGCCTTGCGGAAGGTTGTAGCCTTCGCAACCGCCTTCGATGATCATCTTGGCCATTGCGGGAGCCAACCCTGTGTGTCCGCCAATCCAGCGCTTAATCATTCCGGGATGAGCAAAGTGTGACGTCCCTTTCGTAGCCCAGTCGCCGATGCCGGAAGCGTGCACAAGCGTAAGACCGGCGGGATGGCCGGTCTCTAGGAATCTCTTTTCGATTGCAACGGCGATTGTCTCTGGCCAGCCTGCCATGGCAAGTGCACTGGCACCCACCGTAGCTCCGTCTTTAATGAGTGCTACTACGTCATCGACCTTTATAACCTTTGACATGTGTGACTCCTTGGAACAATCCGGTTTCACCAGCCGAACTATCGCACCAATAAAAATTGAAGACTGTGCTAAATTGCACAGTGAGCAAAGGGGGCAGAGGTGTAGTTCACCGTGAAATCGCCGGAGAACTACCGCGCCTCCCCGAGCAAACGCTAGCCGCATCAGCCAGATGGGAAAGCGATGCGTGAGTTTTCGCCAGGCCCCTTCACGGTGACCTTGCCAATGTGGGCGCACATCATCTGCACGTCAGCCACCAAAGTGCCAGGTCAGCAACACATTCCAAAGCAGCCTGGTGCCGAGCTAAGTCTGACGCGACCGAGCACTGCCTTCAAGAGCCGTCGCGTCCAACGCGATGAGTAATTCGTCTGCAAGAGACTCAGCGCTTACGCTGTTCCGAAGGACCACAAAGCCCGCTCACAGATAGGAGCGGAGTTGCTGAACTTACTCGGGCATCTCGTTGTCTGCTGTCTCATGCACTTCAGTTTTTTCCCAGCTGGAGTCCGGGTTATATGCCTTCATGAACTTGTCAGCAACATCCGTCTTCGAACCGAGATCTTTCTGCATGACCACGCCACCTTCGTCGACGATGAACGTCATCACGCCGGACGATCTGTATTCGGCAGGATAGGCCAGGAAGGCAAATCCTCCGGTCATTTTGCCGTTCACTATGTACTCTTTAGCACCGCCGGGAGCGTTCTTGCCCTGGCGGGTGATGAGTTCGAAATAGTAGCCGCGGAAGGGCATTGCGGTTTGACCAGTGTCGTGGCCCTTTGCCGCCGCCGCTGCTACCAGCGGTCCGACGGGGCTCTGAGGCTCAAATCCGGTGGAGTTCCAGAAGAGGCCGTTATGTTGACCCTCATCGGAGAAAATCTGTCGGGCGTATTCGCCGTTGTGAATAGAGCGATGTTCCTTTTGGGCTAACACGAGTTCCTGGCAGACCCGAATCGCGGACATTTCGTTCCGGCCGATGCGCCTGAAGAGGATCTCCTGCTTGCCTGCCTCAGTGTCGAAATACCAGACCTTGCCCTTGCTCACCAGGGGAATGGGTGTAGGCCAGTTCTCGCCACCTATATACAGGACGGCAATTTCGGCCGCCTCCCTCACCACGCGGTGCATCTCTTTGTACTTCTGCACGAAGGTGGCCCGGTTTGCGGCGTCCTCGGCCTCGTCTCCAGAGGAGACGATCTGCTTGGCGTCAGGGCCGAGAATCTCGATCATTGTTCTTTCATCGTTTTGCTGGGTCGCTGCCATCAGTGCGTTGCCCGCCTCCTCCGGTGAAGAGAAGGTCTTCTGGCCATGTTGCTGCGCCATGGAGCAGATGGGAAGAAACGCTACTAGTAGAATCGCCAGTACGGAAGGTCCGGGAAGATTGGTCCAACGGGATGTGTTGAGTTTCAGCTTTGCAGGCCACATACGGTGTCTCTCCATTTCAAAATTTGGGAAGCGGTTAGGAACTTAGACGATTCAGCAACTACCTGTGGCCTCCACCGCCGCCGTGAGAGCCACCACCGCCTCGTGCGCCACCACCGCCACCGCCGCGCGACGATGCGCCAACACTGGCGCTGCCGCGTGAAGAGAAGCTCCTGGCCTGCGCGCCGTGTCCATAGTTGCTGAACGCACCCGAGCGAGTACCGCTTTGACCGCGGGGTGCGGCATATCCACGCGCAGCTCTCGAGTTACCGTCAAAAGGCCTGCCCGATGCATTGCTGCGATTGCCAACGCCTGCACGAGCGCCTCGGGCATAGCTGCTGCGGTTATAGAACGTGTTGCTCCGCGAGTAGTAGCGGCCGTGGTTATACATCGCGTAGTGATTGTGCCAATCGAATCCCCAATTCCCCCAGCCCCATCCAAAGCCTCCGAAGAAGCCAATGCCGAAGCCGGGCCCCCAAGAGAGATATGGGCCGCCAAACCAGATTCCGGGGTACTGGTACCATCCCGGCCATGCCATCACCGGCCCACCGTAAACCATCCACGGATCGTATGCAGGCACGTAGACAATCTGAGCATCGGCAGGCTGAATGACAATGGATGAATCCTGCTCTGTTACAGTCTGCTGCGCCGTGGATTTCAAGTTGCCGGCACCCTGTGCACGCTGGCGCATTGTCTGTACGGCATCCATCACATCCTGCTGCTGATTGAAGTAAGCATCGCCCAGCGACGAGGTCCAGGAAAGGTTCTTGTCCATATTTCCCAGTACCGACGGGAATGCAGTGAGGGCTTTGACGCTTGGGTCCCAAGCCTGCTGGTTCACGGCCTGGGCCAGAGCATCACCTTTTAGAACGGGATTGGCTTGTACCCACCGTTCCGCCTGGACAATCTGCTCGGGAAATGTGGATGCCGCGAGAGCCTGCGCGACAAGAGAGTCCGGGTACAGCGCAATGGGCGCCACCAATTGCTGCAATTGTTCGGGCGTCATTTGCGCCGATGCAGGCTGGGCGGTTTGCTGTGCTACCACTGGCACAACAGCAAAGAAAAGTGCCAAGAGCGGCGCGAAAATACGCACGCCCATCCGAGGCCATGTGAACCCTGCAAAGTGTCCAGCTGTGTTCATGTTCATGCATCTCCCTGTGAGGTAATCGCGTGGCTTTGCCGCGCGCAATACAGATCACAAGGTAAGCGTTGAGAGATGGCTGGTCTGTTCACAATTGACCACATTCACCGATGACTGCCCACCTACTTTTAACGGCAAATTACTATCGCGTGAAATGAGCAATAGCGAACAGTTTTCCAATCAGGGCACTGTCAAGCTTCAATCTGGGATATAGGTCTGCTGGTTGGCAAGGCACGTTCCAGAGGAGAGCACATGTCAAAAGAAAATTCGGTCGTAGCAATATATGCAACGCATGCAGGTGCTGAGGAAGCTGTAAAGGAGCTTCAGCGCGGCGGAGTTGACATGCATAAGCTGTCGATCGTCGGCAAAGGCTACCACACAGATGAGCAGGTGGTGGGCTACTACAACACTGGCGACAGAATGAAATATTGGGGCACGACCGGTGCATTCTGGGGTGGCTTCTGGGGGCTTCTTTTTGGCTCTGCCGTATTTGTCATTCCTGGGGTGGGTCCGATTTTAGCAGCGGGACCGGTGGTTGCCTGGATCGTGGCGGCCTTGGAAGGTGCGGTAGAGGTTGGAGTGTTGGGCGCTTTGGGCGCGGGTCTTTTCAGCATAGGAATTCCCAAAAACAGCATTGTGAAGTACCAGACAGCGCTCGAGTCGGATCAATTTGTGCTCATCGCTCACGGAACGGCTGCGGAAGTCGCCAAGGCGAGAGACATCATCGGAACCACACATCCTGCACAATGCGCAATTCACCTGCTCGATGCACTGGCAGCATAGCAACCGGCAACTCGCAATCCACGACTGATAGTCGTACCACTGTTTACTTCCCCGGTTCGAGCACTCCCCGATCGCCTTATCGAGGTGCTTTCGGGAGGCTGGACCGGGCCGGTACGCACAGCGCAAATGTCCGCACGTCGGTCAAAACTGTGCACGAGGAGTTAAGTGAGGAAGGTTCTTTTCTCTACTGCTTCTTACAATAGTGGATTGTGGCAGCGGCAGCTTCGGCGATAACAGCAACGGCAAAACAGACTTTGGGGTCAATAAGGGCGACATCAACAGCATCGGCGGGATTGGCGGTGGCAACTCTGCAGTTAGATTTTCAAATACACCACCCCAGGCAACCGACGTTACGGTCTCGTTCCTGTCACCGGCCATGGCTGTGGACGGCACTATGCTGTTCACTGCCACAACTAAGGACGCCAACCAAGGGGCACCTCGTTGGACTAGCAGCGAACCAAGCGTGGCGACAATTGACGATAGAGGAGTGGCTACGGGGTGCCGGAACAACGCAGATCACAGCGACGGCAGGCGGAAGGACTAGTCCTCCAGTCGCGTTGACGCTGTGTGACTACCGCCACATTGAGCCTCTGCCACCTGCTGTTACTAGGCGGCGTTGCCGATGCGGGCTGGGAACCAGTTCTTGGATTCCTCGGTCGACATACTCTCTAACTCCGAAGCTTCCTTTACGGGAATTCCGCACGCGACCTGCACCCGGACCGCGTTGAAATGATGCCAAACGTCAACAGCCAGTGGCGATACCTTTGTGCTTGGTATCGCAGTGTGCGTCAGAGAAAGCAATTCCCAGGAGGAATTAGCGATGAAAGCGGTCATAGTGCGTGGTTATGGTGATGTAACCCAACTCTTTTACGGATATGTTTCTGATCTTGAACCAGGGCCGGGTGAAGTACTGGTCAAAATGATGGCAACCAGCATCAACCCGATCGATTGGAAGCTCCGGCGCGGAGACCTGAAGAGCCTCATGCCCTTGCAGTTTCCGGCGGTTCTGGGACGCGACCTTGCGGGCGAAGTGGTCGAGCTAGGCGATGGCGTTAAGACCAGAAAGACTGGCGAACGTGTGCTCGGGCTCGTGGATCATGCATATGCCGAATACGTTTTATGCAACCCAGATGATTTGGCACTGATGCCGGCCGGGCTTAGCTTTGAGCAAGCAGCTGCCCTTCCGCTTGTAGTTCTCACTGGGGCTCAACTGATTGAAAAAGGTGTTCGTCCGAGATCCGGAGAAACAGTGTTGATCACCGGAGCATTAGGTGGAGTCGGGCGAACCGCAGTGCATGTCGCGCGCCAGCATGGCGCACACGTAATCGCAGGAGTGCGCTCCTCACAGAAGAAAGATGCCGAAGGTCTCGGGGCCGATCGCATTGTGGCTCTGGATGACGAAGCCGACATTGCCAGCCTCAAAGAGCTTGATGCCGTTGCTGATACCGTCGGACATGAAGTGATCGCTTCACTCATTCCGCACATCAAGAAGAATGGAGTACTGGCAAGCGTTCTTGGCAGGCCTGAAGCAGCCAATGGGCGTGATCTGCGCGTTGAAGAAATCTGGGCACAGCCAGATTCCGCGAGGTTGGAGCAGCTCGCACGCGAAGTTGCCGCCGGTAAATTCTCGATTCCTATCCGAAGAGAATTCAAGCTCTCAGATATTCGATATGCCGACCCAGAGGCCGAAAAAGGCGGGATCGGAAAGATCGTCCTCGTCGCCTAGCTAGGTAGCGCGAACGGAGCACTAGGAATGCAGTTGTTGGAAAGGACTCGTATGCCGAGCCATGGATCTGCCCAGAAAGACGGAGCACATATTTATCTTGTCGGAGGTGGGATTGGCTCGCTCGCCGCCGCCGCTTTCCTTATCAGGGACGGAGATATTCCAGGCAAAAACATTACAATTCTTGAACAACTAGATCGACTCGGTGGAAGTTTGGATGGCGCTGGATCGCCGGAGTCGGGTTATGTCCTTCGTGGCGGGAGGATGATAGAAAGCAAGTATCTCTGCACGTATTCCCTGTTTTCGTCCATTCCAACTTTGGACGGCAACAAGACCGTAACGCAGGAAATCTTCGAGTGGAATGAGGTCATGGAGACCTCCTCGAAGTCCCGCCTCGTCCGCGGCGGACAAAGAATTGACGGTCCGGAGTTTGGCCTGAGCGAAAAGCACATTCTCAACCTGGAACGTGTCGCCGCAGAACCAGAGGCAATGCTTGGCAGGAGCACTATTGCCGACGAGTTCGATGCTTCATTTTTCGAAACAAACTTCTGGCTGATGTGGTGCACGACATTTGCATTCCAGCCCTGGCATAGCGCCGTCGAGTTCAAACGTTATCTGCTGCGGTTTACACACATGGTTGGCGGATTCAACCATCTCCGCGGAATCATGCGTACCGTCTACAACCAGTATGACTCAATGGTCCGTCCGCTCCAGAGGTGGATCGGGGAGTGAGGAGTTCAATTCGAGTTGAACACCCGAGTCACTGATCTCATCCTGCGAGAGGAGTCCAACCGCCCCGGCGAAACAACGCCGTCGGCGGTAGTAAAAGTGCCGAGGATTAAACAGGCGCACGCCGCACTCGAATGTGGAATATATGACGCTGGAGATTGGGCGGGGTGGAATTGAGCTGGGGCAAGTCGTTTCGATGTACGTGGAAGACCGGTTTGTGGATCCAAGTGGCCCTTACGTGCTTGCCACAGAGCTACATGCGATCGGACGGATGAATGGGGTGGGCGCGTACGTGAAGACCGAGGGAGCGTTCTTGACCATTCCTCTAATTCAGACGAGATCAAAATGACAAAAGCGAAAGACCATGGAATACACAGATTCGCGGCGAGGATGGCGATCAGCATGTCAGCACTGTGCGGGAATCCTCAGGGCACCCAATTTCTTGCGCGAATAGGTGCGGCGTCCTTCGGAAGTCGATTGCGTACCATGCGCTCTTCGATCCTGGACACGAATTTTGGTGCCAAGCCCTTTATGACTTGTCGGATACCAGGCCCGAACTCGTGGTAGACGTTGATCCCCACGTCGCTGCCAATCGTTGAACCAACATTGTTGAATGTCGTCGAAGCGGATCGCGACCGAGGAGGACGATTCGCAGCTTGGGCAGCGATTGAAGTCAGCACGCCGAGAAAGTACGAAGTGTTCAGCCTCGCCCTTCCGGACCTGTCGCGCGCGATAAATATGCTCGAAGCTGCATGGGAGGACCGGCCTATAAAGCTACCGCTAGC
>CAILAZ010000239.1 GCA_903832295.1 uncultured Acidobacteriota bacterium | reverse complement strand
TTGTCCGAGATGCGCGTGTGCTCGGCTTCGTTCTTCTCGTCCACGACATTCTTTATCTCGATCCCATCGAAAGAGCGCTCCCGGCGTACGAACTGGCCAGTCTCGGCCAAGAGGCTCGTAAGAACAGCCTGAAGCGGCGCGCCGCCGGCGGTGATGGCGTCGGCGACCAGCGCACGGTCTGGGATGGCCGTCGAGATGTCGGTCATGCCCGCGTAGAGTGGCAGGTTGTCGGGACGCTTCGCCCAGGTAGCCGAGAGGAAGACAACTCCTTTTGATCCTGTCAGCAACTCGGAGAGGAAGTTGCCGGTATTTGAGTCGCCTCCCGCGTTGTGGCTCTCGTCCAAAATAAAGATGGCGTTCGGCGCAATCCGGTGCAGGGTCATCTGCTGTCGGTTGTCCGTATTGATCTGCGAATAGGTCAGGAAGACCGCATTCCATCCCTTTGGCAGTTCGCCGGTTTCCCGTATCCTTTCGAGCACAGGACGCATAGCACCGGGATTCTGGAAGATCTTCGTTCCGGTCTTGGGGTCAGTGATCGAGGCATCGGCATTGAAGAGCAGCGGCGAGATGGTCTGCCCTGAGCCAATGTCTTGAAGATCTGCGTACATGGGAGAGAACAGCGGCGCGCTCTCGGTCACAAAGATGGGAACGTGGCCGTGCAGTTCAGCCCAGCGGATCATGGCGGCTGCCACGCGCCCCTTGCCGACGCCAGTCTGGTCCCCGATGACCGTTCCTTTGCCGCGCTGCATCTGGTAGATGGCTGCGGCGATGGCGTCCGTCTGGATGCCCATGAACGCCTCGTGCATCGTCTCCACGTCAGGATAGCCGAGTTGGTCAGTCACCCATTGATCAACGTCTCCAACCTCGTCCGTAATCCTGTCCATAGCCTTCTGCATTGGATCAATCAGGGCTTTGGGTGCCATGACCGCAACATCCTTCTTCGAGGAGTGCGGCTGATAGCTCGACTGGAACTGATTGCTTTCATCCGCTAGAGCATTTGCAGAATGTCCATCAGGCTCGGCAGTTCCTCTTCTGACAGTTCGCGGGGCGGGTTGTCCTTCTGCCAGTCGATCTGACCGAGCAACATCCCCATCCGGTCTAACTGTGCTATCTGCGGTGCCCACTCTTGGACTGGGGACCCGACCGCGATTTGCGATAGGTCCGGACTGGGGCTCGGTCCCCCCATCGCTTCCAGTTCGCGCCGGGCTCGCTTCGGGTTCTCCTGAATCAGACGGTCGATTTCGTCCTGCAGAAGTTCCGGATACTGCTCCGGAGTCGGTGCTTTCGTTCCGCATGGGACCGCCAGCGACATTGTTGGCCGGTCGTTTCCCTGCAAGATTGGTGCCCAGATGTTCCGCGGCTTTGTCATATACCTCTCCCCATGTTTTCAAACGTGGAATCGCGGCGGCGTCCGGACTGACCTTGGCGGAACGAACACGGCCGTCGATTGCGATCATGCGAACAGGAAAGGACGCTCCCTGGCGCGAGTACAAGTCTCCGTCGAGTTCGAAGTCGGAGACGACATTGTAGTGAGCGTACAGCCAGTTGAAGAACGGGCGAACCTGATTGGTGATCTCGCCCGGCTTCTCCCGGTCACCAGCCGCAATGATGATTGCCGCCTTCCCAGCATCCTTCATTGCTCCCAGAGCCTTGGCCACAATCAGGTGGTCCAGCTTCACCACGTTATAGCCATCGACCTTGACGGGTCCTGCCAGCGGCCCAAAGGGCGGATTGGCGACCACAGCATCAAAGCGCATCGCAGGACCCCAGACCGTCGCATCGTTCTGCGTGACCGGGAAACCTTCATCCTTGAGCGTCTGCGCGCGCGCCGGGTTCAGTTCGTTCGCCTGAGTCATTTTCGGGTTGGCCGCGATCAGTAGCGCGCCGTTGCCGGCCGTCGGCTCGTAAACCGTGGTCGTGTTCCAGGTGATGCCCGCGAACTTGTCGGCGACGAATGCTAGCGGGAGCGGCGTCGAGTAGGCCTGATTGGCGATGCTGGTGCTGGTCCTGATGGAAAGGTTTGGCTGTCCCTCGTAGAGCCGTGTGAGCCGGTCGAAGACCTCGTGTGCGCCACCGGAGTTCTTATTGACGATCTCCGAGGCTACCCGGTTGAGCATGGCTTCGTAGGCTTCCTGACCTTCTTTCATCCGAAGCTGGTCAGGTTCGGCACCGTCGAACTCGGTCACGATCTTCTTCAGGTCGTTGTAGTTTTTGGGTCCTGCGCCGTGCTCGAACTTGATTTGCAGGGCGTCAACGAGGGTTGCATCGGCGCTGACTTCGGGCGTGGAGGATTCGGGATGAGCCTGTTGGGATTCGCTTGTTCTTGCAACATCCACAGTGGCGCTAGGTTGTTCAACATGCTTCACGTCCTCGATGTTCTTGTTGACTGTCGAGCCGTTGTCGGTGATCCGAACTTTCTTGCCGTCTGTCCAGGCTACTTCTCCAGACCGCTCCTTGCCCTTGTTGGTCCTGTAGGTTACCTTGTCGCCCTTGGCGAGTGGCTTGGACGCGGCGGCTGTTTCCTCTGGAATGACCGTCGTCGCGCCGCTGCGCAGTTCGCGCACGATTAATCGGCCTTCAGGTTCCGCTGGCTTCTCAACCGGCTTGAGTCCCGCCGCATACTGCTCTGGTGTCAGTTCCGTACCGAAAGCCAGATTGAAGTCGAAGAACGGTTTGTCGCTCGGGTCGTGATTCGTGGCCGCAACCGCGAACGAGGAGAACGCAGCCCGCACTTTGTCAATCGGATCGTCCAGCTTCTTGAGGATGGCCTCGAC
>CAILAZ010000238.1 GCA_903832295.1 uncultured Acidobacteriota bacterium | reverse complement strand
GGCGGCCATGGGCTTCTCGCAGAGGACGTGCTTGCCGGCGTTCAGCGAATCGACGGTGAGCTCGCAGTGCGAGATGTTGGGGGTAAGGACGTAGACGATGTCAATCGACTTGTCCTTGAGCATCTCACGATGATCGGTGTAAGCCTTGGCGCCCTTGTCTCCGTATTGTGCGAGCTTGGCAGCGGCCTTCTCTTCGACGATGTCACAGAAGCCGACGAGCTCGATTGTGCCCTTCTTCTGCAACTTGGCCAGCGCGGGAAAATGCTTCAGGGTGGCGATTCCGCCGCATCCGATAATGCCGATTCTCAATTTATCCATTGTCTCTCTCCAGAACTAAATTCTTAAACTGTGTTTGCTAACCTGCGCTGTTGCAGCTCCGCCGCGATGGCAGGGTAATGCTTGTCAAGCTTGTAGGCCCACAGGATGGCGAGCGCGATGAAGTAGATGACAAGCGGGAGGATGAGGAAGAGGAGCTTGATGGAGACCAGCGCCGATGCGGACTGCACGTCCGCGCCGGAGACGTATCCACCCCAGGCCAGGATCCATCCTACGATTACGTTGCCGAGGCCGATGGAAATCTTCATGGTGAGCGCGGTTGCGCCGAAGACGAGGCCGTCGGTGCGGAAGCCGAACTTCCATTCGCCGTACTCGATGGTGTCAGCACACATGGCAAACAGGGTGCCGACAAGGGGCGCTGCGCCAAGACCTTTTATGACGGTTCCAACGACGATCACGGTGTAGCTCATGGGATCGATGAAGATGATGAGCTGTCCGATGATGGTGACGATCATGCCGATGATGGCGGTGTTGCGCTTGCCAAACTTCTTGACGATCGGAGGGCAGAACATCATGCCGACGATTTGCGCGATGACCATCATGGTCATGAGGGGGCCGAAGAGTTCCGCGCGATGCAGGAAGTAGCGGCAGAAGTAAAGGTTTGCGACCAGCAATCCGAGGATAAGGAAGAGTGACATTCCAAGGGCGGCGATGAGGAGCCAGTACTTGTTCCTGATGAGCGCAGTCAAGCCCTGCTTGAGAGGAACGGCGGCCTTGTGTGCGGAGGAGGAGCGGACACGCTCCTTGGTGCCGGCAAAGCAGATCAGCAGCGAGACCAGCGAGATTGCACCGAAAACGAGGAACGCACGGTGCCAGCCTTGCGCTCCGCCCCCGAAGTACTGTACGAGCGGCAGGGTGACGGCAAAAGACAGCAGGACTCCGCCGTTGGCGAGAATCATGCGAATGATGCTGAACATGGTCCGTTGATTGGACTGCGCGGACATCATCGGCAACATCGACGAGTACGGGATATCCACCGCTGTATAGATAAGTGTGAATGCGAGATTGTAGGTGATGAACGCGTAGATGACTTTGCCGGCCGGGCTGATGCTGGGCACGGAGAACAACAGGACCGCTCCAATGCTGAATGGAATTGCCATCCACAGCAGCCAGGGACGAGCCTTGCCAAAACGCGAATTTGTTCTGTCCACGAGAACGCCCATGAAGGGGTTGAGAACATCAAGCAGGCGGGACAGGAACAGGATAGTGCCGACGGTGGCCGCGGCGATGCCGACGATATCCGTGTAGTAGAAGACGATGAAAGTGGTGGCTGGATTGAACACCATCTGGGTGCCAAGGTTGCCCATGCCGTAAGAGATCTTCTCGCTGAACGCGATTTTCTCGGAAGGAAGTTCTGACGGCGCTACTGGTGTCAAGGTTGGCTCCATAAATCGTGCCTTTCGGTATCGTGCGAATCGCGAAGCACGGCTTCACGCCGCGAAGGCGGAAGCCCTGCATTCATCCTCGCCAGAGTTGCCGGGCGCGGGCCAAGCGATAACAGCATAGACCGTTGGGGACAGTCCCGCGAAATGGTTTAGGTGGATAGGGACTATCGGCGTCGCCGATTATGGAGAGGGTTTCACGACTTCAGAAAGGGAGTCCGGCGCGGCCTGTCTTTCGGCCACGCTCTGGATGAGATCATGCAACCAGCGCACACCGGGATCATGGTCGTGATAACGGTGCCACTGAATTTTGGCGACGTAGCGGGGCAGTTCGACGGGGACCGGAAACATCTTGATGGGCAGATATTTCTGGTGATAGCGGGCCAGTTTCTGATGCACGGTTGCAATGAAGTTGGAACCGACGACGAAATTGGGAAGCAGGCTGAATGCGGGAAGAACGATTTTGACATTGCGCTCATACCCGGCCCGACGGATAAACATTTCATCGAAGCTCACCTGCTGGTTCCGGCCAAAGCGGGCGACAACGTGGCCGAGGTGAAGATACTGATCCAGAGAGATTTCGTCGCCTACCTCGGTGTTTCCGGTCCAGGCGATGCAGACGTAGTTGTCTTCGTAGAGATCTTCCGCTGGGTGGAGGGGAGACATGAACTCCGGCGGAATGATGAGGAAGTCGAGGTCCCCGCTCTCGAGCGCCTGTGAGACGTTTTCCTGCAGAGAGGTAATCTCCAGGTGAATGCCGGGAGCGATCTTCCGGATACGATCAAGCGCCTCAGTCATGATTACAGTGGCGGAGTAGTCTGACATGTTGAGGCGAAAGGTGCGGTTCGAAGTCTCAGGCTGGAAGCCGGAGTTGGCGCTGATGATGGCTTCGGCTTCACGCAGCACCTGGCGGACGGGCTCGCCGAGACTCTCGGCGAGCGGAGTGAGTGTCATCTTTTGACCGGAGAGGATGAGAAGCGGGTCGCCGAAAAACTCACGCAGACGGGCAAGCGCACCGCTGGTGGCCGACTGGCTGAGATAAATGCGTTGGCCTGCGCGAGTGATGTTTTTCTCTATAAGCAGGGCGTCGAGCACGACAAGCAGGTTGAGATCGAGTCCTCTGAAATGCATAAATAGGGTTCAAACTCCAGCAAAGCTGACGGCCAGGGCAGGAATTCAGCCTTGCTCAAAGCCACTCCGCAAAGGATTGTGCACTGCGGGTGCCCGCCAGTGCAAGTTCACCAGGGTCTCTACCGCTATTGCTCACACTCCACCTTAGTCCAGGTACCGCCGGACTCGTGGCTGGCGAGCATAGCGTCCACGATGCAGTTGTTGCGATAACCGTCCTTGAAGGTTGCGACGATGGATGAGGATTGCGGTTGAGATTCACCACGCCGAATCAGGTCATACACTTCACTGAGGATGTTGCAGAAATCGTCAGAGTATCCCTCCGGATGGCCGCCGGGCAACCGTGTGTATCTGCGCACGGATTCGTGCAGCAACCATGGATCCTTGACCAGCACCTCATTGGACCTGTGCCTGTGACCAAGCCAGAGTTCCTCGTGCTTGTCACGGTCCCAAAGAATGGAGCCGCTACGGCAGTTTACCTCCAACCAGAAATCGTTTTTGTGGCCGGCTGCGACCTGGCAGACGTTCAGGCTTCCGCGCGCACCATTCTCAAAGCGAAGGAGCACACTCGCGAGATCTTCGCTGGTGATCTCGACGGTCTCAGTGGGTTCTCCCTCGGCGTGAAGAAATGTCTGCGGAGAGACGGCGGGACGCTGGCGAGTCTTGACCACGGTTGTGAAGTCAGCCAGAACCGAATCGATGTGCAGCCCGGTGACGTGCTCGGCAAGGTCGCACCAGTGCGATCCGATATCTCCTACCGTGCAACTGCGTCCGCCTTTTGCGGGATCGACCCGCCAGGAATAATCCGTTTCTTCCAAGAGCCAGTCTTGAAGAAAGCCGCCGTGGACAAACTGCACTGGCCCGCTTTCGCCCGCAGCCAGGCGGCACCGGGCCTCCTGCACCAGCGGATTGCCGCGGTAATTGAAAGTAACGGCGTGAACGATTCCGGCAGCCTGCGCCGCCCTCCAAACGCGAAGAGCCTCGGTGGAGTTGATGGCGAGTGGTTTGTCCGAGACGATGTGCTTGCCGTTGGCGATGGCCGCCATGATGACTGGAGCATGGAGGTAGTTCGGCGTCGTATTGTGGACGACTTGAACCTCGGGGTCGGCGGCGAGTTCTTCGAAGCTGCCATAGACCTTTCGTATGCCGTACTGCTCCGCCTTCTTTCTGGCAGCATCTGGATGGGAGGAGGCGACGGCGACAACATCGACAAATCCCAATCGCCGGACGGCATCAATGTGGTGCGTGCCAGCGAGTCCGAATCCAACCAGCCCCATTCCGATACGGTTCATGTTCCTGTCTCCCAAGGCACTGAAAGGCGCGGCGTACGAGATCATCCGTTCCGCCGCGCGCGATTTTGCTTGATCTGTGCTATCAAGGTCAAGCACAGCAGCCAGCTAGGAGGTTACCGCATTCTGTGCACCGCATCCCGCAAGGATTCGCCTGCAGAGTTCCTGATGCTTCTGCACCTTTGCGAAGCCGCCATCGTCACAGAGGAAGTGCCCCTCCCACTCGCTTACCATGTATCCGTTGTAGCCGCCTTCGACAAAGACCGGGAGAATTTCCTCGTATGGAATCGCGGATTCGCTGCCGTCTTCATTGAAGTGATAGAACTTTCCGTGGATATGCACGATCTGGGACATGATCTCGCGCCACGCAGCCGGCTGCTGCCGGCTGAAGAGACCAAAGACGATGAAGCACTCGGCAATGTCCACGGGACGGAATCCTGCGGCTTTTGCACGGGCCTGGAATTCCGGAATCTTGGCTGTCGGGTTGTTGGGATCGTCTTTCGAGAGCCACATTTCTTCGGCGAGAGTGATCAGGGCTTCCGGCAGACCAAGCTGGCGGAAGTAGGAAATAAACGCGGGCGATACTCTCCTGGCGGTGGAACCGAAATCAGGGATGAAGCCGAGATAGGGAGAGTTCTCCTTGGCGTACAGTTCGCGATACTGCATCACGATTGGCGAGTTCACGTGTTCGGGTGCGTGGATTTCCAGCCCGAGCTTCACATTCAGCCGCTCAGCCTTCGGCAGCAGCCGATGAATCACATCCGTGCCCGCGAGAAACTGGTATCTGCCGACAGGAAAGCCCAGCTTCGCAGTGGCGTCCAACTGAGCCTCGTGATACGCGAGCGACTCGTCGGGCGTCATGGGCTTGTTCGGATTCTTGTACATGTCTGCGTTGAGGCCCAGGCAAGCGGGCTTCAGATTGTGCTTGGCCAGCAGCTCTTTGAAGTTGGCGGCAAACTCATCGGTGACGACCGGAAATCCGCGCACACTGGAGAAGCCGACGATTTCTATTCCCGGTCCGAGATTGAGTTCGGCAACCTTGGCGATAAGCTGCTCGAGGGTATATTGCCGTGAGTGAAATTCATTGGTGAAGCTGAAGAGCGTGACGCCGAGCTGAAGTCCGGAATTCGATGCCATCATGGTCCTTCCTAACATTTCCTGTGTTTACTCAGCATTGAGTTGCTTGGTGCATTCCGTCAGGCGGTAAAAGCCGGGGATGTAAGGCGGGCGAATGCCGACGGTGACACTGACCTCGTGCTGACTGCCGCGCTCGAGCTTTAAGTTGATGATGTGAATGAGTCCGGAATCGAGTACGTACCACCACTCGTCACATTTGTCGGCGAGCTGGTCAAGCGCATAGCGCTTGTTGTTGACTTCGAAGGTCATTGCGAGTGGGCTTACCAACTGTCCATCGATCCGAACCTCCCCGATCTCAACTGTTGAAAGGGGCAGTGAACGATACCACGGCAGGCGAATGTCGATTGCGGCACCGCTCTCGCATATCTTCAGCCCGCTATCGCTGATGACGCGGGAAACCATCATGATGACCTCCTGGATAATTGCAGTTTCTGACCGCGCGATGAAAGCACGCAGCAAACCGGGATCAGCATAGTCCATCCTCGTCAGAGCCTGAAATGGTTTGAACGGATGCGCACTATCGGCGGCATCGATAGGGACGAAAAGGCAACGGGCGGCGATGCTGGTTGCATCGCCGCCCGCGAGATTCCGCCATGAAAATCAGGCCCGAGCGAGAATCCTCCGGCAGAGAGCATGATGCGCCTGCACCGCCTCAAAGCCGTTATCGTCGGTGAAGGCGGTGCCCTCCCATTCGCTGGAGATGAAACCCTTGTAGCCGCCATCGCGGAAGACAGGAAGCAGCTCGGCGTAGGAGATGGCAGCTTCGTTTCCGTCCTTGTCGAATTCGTAGAACTTGCCGTGAACGTGTACCACTTGCGGCATGATCTCAATCCAGGCGCTTGGTTTCTGCTTGCTGAGCATGGCGAAGAGCATATTCAATTTGTGAATATCAGCTTCCGCAGCTCCGGTCTGACGTGCCCTGCGGTGATATTCGGAGAGCCTGGCGCCAAAGTTGCCTTCGGCGGTGGCCCACACTTCTTCGGCCACGCAAACAATCTTCTCGGGAACACCTTCCTTCCGGAAGTGCGCGAGAAAGCTTGGTGGAAGCGCCTTGGCAGATGCGCCAAAGTCGGGGATGAAGCCGAGATAGGGAGAATTTACCTTGACGTACATCTCACGGTAGGAGAGCACGAGAGGGGAATCGACGGCCTCGGGCGCATGAATCTCAAGGCCGAGTTTCACGTTCAACCGCTCGGCCAGGGGAACCAGGCGGCGAATGACTTCGGGGCCGGCTGCAAACTGACAACGGGCAACGGGGAATCCGAGCTTTGCGGCAGCACGAATCTGCGCTTCGTGGTAAACCACCAACTCATCCACCGTGAGAGTCCGGTCTTTGCCGATGTTGATATCGGCATTGATGGCCAGGCAGGATGGTTCGAGCTTGCAACTGCTGAGTAACTCCTTCAAATCTTCCGCAAACTTGTCGGAAATTTCCGGATAATCCCGGAAGCTCTGGAAACCTACAATCTCAAGACCGGGACCAAGTCCGAGTTCTGCGACTTTCAGAATCAGTTGTTCAGTGGAATACTGCCGTGCGTGAAACTCATTGGTGAAACTGAAGAGCGTGGTGCCGAGTCGAAGACCTCTCGATGACTTCATGTCCGGTTCTCCTGCTTTGTTCATTACGAATTAGCGGTAAGTCGTTTCGCATCCTTGACCGCCCAGGTCAACCCCGGGATATAGGGTGGGCGAAGGTTCACCGAGACCGCCACATCGTACTGTTCGCCGCGCTTCAATTCCGAATGAGAGACGTGAAGCATGGCGGAGTCCAGCACATACCAGCGCTCGTCGTAAAGCGTGGCCAGATCGCCCGGGAGGCGAGTTTTGCCGTTGACTTCAATGCTCACCGAAGCAGGATTGATCGCTTCGCCGTTCAGCACAACATCTCCGATTTCCACGGTGGAAAGTGGCAGTCCGCGATACCAAGGGAGGCGAACTTCTACATCGAATCCGGTACTTGTAGCCCTGAGTCCATTTTCAGCAATCAACTTAGTCTGCAACATGAGGACGTAAACCTTTCACGAGTGCACGCGAACCCGCATTACGAATTAAGAAAGCCACGATCTCTTCCGCTGGAACCCTGGATTGCGAGTCTGAGGCATCAGCTGATCCGTGGCATTGTGCTGCAACCGGATGATCGCAATGCATAAAGCCAGACGACAGCATAGCCTTCACTATCAGCTTTGCGAAATGGTTTGGGTGGATACAAAGCATCGGCGGCGCCAATGACTCCGCGCCAGGTGTTGTGGCAGAGGACGCAAGTTGAGGGGAACGCGGGAAGAAAGAGCGAGGATCCACTTCGTCTGTTGCGCGGCATCGCAAGCAGAGAGCGGACGGAGATCAACGCAGATCGAAGAGCGATCCCTTGAAGAAGGAATCGCTGTTCGAGCAGAGCTTAGCGGCGGAAAGCGCCAAGGAATTTGGGTTGGGTGGCATCGACGAGGCCGATGCCAAGATTGTGCTTCTGGTTCTGTCCATAGACGGCGGCCCAGATGAGCTTGCTGGACTTGGGGTCCACTCCCAGTTCGAAATAGACAGGCTGCTTGGGGTCTTTCTGGACGAGGCTGGCGCCGCCATGGTCGTTTGCGAGTTTGGCGACGGCATCGGAATCCACCTGCAGATCCGAGATGTTGAAGGTCAACATGGTGGTGCCGGCGGGAACGGGAAATTCGCGATTGGCGGTGACGCCGACCGCGGGACTTTCCTTGAGGCGGCTTCCGGAGCAGAAGAAGGTGCGCGCAGTCCGGCTGCTGCGCGAGGCGAAGCTGGCCTCCCACACGGTGGACTTGCCGTCCTGCCCAGTGGCCTCGGCATTGGATTGGGATTCGAGGTGATAGGGCATTGCGTCGGACTGCCAGCGCAGCGCCATCTCCGAAATACGGTCAAGGCATGGGCGGGCGGCGAGGAGAGAAACCTCGCGTTTTTCGGGGGCTTTTACGGCTTCTGTCTTGGGCGGCTCGGCGTTGCAACCGACGAGCGCCAATGCAGCCGCGAGGAGAGAGGCCATTATGAGGAAGCGAGAGCGAATCATGAGTTCACCTTTACATGCGAGTAAGAATTTTCCGACTGAAGAGAACGAGACAGAGTAGCTCCGTTGATTCGCAAAGGGAAATACTTTCAAGAGCGGCTGCCGCAACCTTTCGGGTGCGTTGGGCCGGCTCCGGCGGTGCGGTTGAGGCAGATGTGCAGCGATATGAACGATTGACCGGGTGGTTCATGGTTGAAATTGCTGTGTTGACTTTGGGAGTAATGGTTGAGGGAGGTCCGAAAGGATTGCCTGAACCTGCATCGCTTTTGAGGCGAGTTGTGTACCAGAAATTCAATGGTTGTGGACAGGCGATGACAACCACGATTGGAATGTGACTACCGGCGGCGGTGCTCGGCGACGACTTCGCTGTAGAGTTCGACCATGCGCTTGACGGAGAGGTCCCAGGAGAAGCGCTGGGCTTGCTCGATGCCGGCGGCTTTCATGCGTTCGCGGAGGCACTGGTCGGTGAGGACGCGCTGGAGGGCGCGGCTGATTTCGAAGACATTCTCAGGGTTGACCTGAAGGGCGGCGTTGCCGACGACTTCGGGGAGAGCCGAGGTGTTGGAGGCGACGACGGGAGTTCCGTGGGCCATGGCTTCAAGGGGAGGCAGTCCGAAGCCTTCGTAGAGCGAGGGGAAGACGAAGACCTTTGCCATGTCAAAGAAGATGCGGAGGACATCGATGGAGACGTAGCCGAGGAAGCGGACGTCGTGCTGCATGCCGCTGCGGATGACGGCGCGGCGGATGTCAGGGTTCTTGGAGACCTCATCCCCGATGATGATGAGCTTGAGGTCGGGGAAGGCGCCTTCTTTGGCGAGCTCGGTCTTGAGGGCGGAGAAGGCCTCGATGATGCGGGCTACGTTTTTGTGGGGACTGATTCTTCCGGCGTAGAGGAGGAAGGGCGAGTCCACCTGGTAGCGGCCGCGGATCATCTCCTGTTCCGCGTCCGTCGCGTGGCCGCGCAGGAAGCTCTCATCGAGCGCGTTGTAAACGACTTCAATTTTGGACGGAGAGACATTGAAGTAACGCGCAACGTCGCGCTTGGTGAAGTTTGAGACGGCGAAGATGCGCGCGGCCTTGTGCATGACGTGGCGGGTCATGTAGGAGTGGACCATGCGACGCATTCCGTTGTTGGTGCGGGCGCGGTACATGTAGTCCAGCAGATCATGAACGGTGATTACATAGGGCGCCTTGATCATGAGCGGGCGCCAGAAGGTATGCGGAACGTGGACGAGATCCACCTCATGCATGCCGATCACGCGATTCATCTCGACGTAATTGGCAAAGGAGGCTTCCGGATTCTGGAGGGGAAGGAAGTGGAAGTTGTCCGGCAGCTGGCCAAGCTGGTCAAAGCGCGCGGCGGATCCGACCAGGAAGTATTGGTTTGCAGGATCAATGCGGCCCAGAGTGCGCACGACATTCCGGATGTAAGTCGCAAGACCAAACTCGTACATCCGTCGAATATCGATAGCGATGCGCATATGGGTTTAGTGTACCCCGGAGCTTGCGGATTTCGTAGAACGGAATCGGCTGCTCTACGGGCGCTTTCCCGCAAAGGTCTGCTGCGAATTCATCCAGTCCATAAACATGGACAACCAATGGTCGCTTGGTCGTCCGAAGGTGAAGGTTCCAAAGCCGTGCTGGCCCTTGGCAAAGAGGTGGAACTCGACGGGGACTCCTTCGCGTTTCCAGAGCTGGTAGAGAGGAAGGGCGTTGGTCTCGGGAAAGACGAGGTCATCATCGTCTGCCCAGACCATGAAGAGCGGCGGCAGGTCCGGAACGTGGGCCGAGAGGTTGGGAGGCTTGACGCCGTAGACGCATCCGGCGAAGTCAGGGCGACTGTCTGGAGTGTGCTCAACGGTGGCGCGGGTGGCGACGTAACCTCCAGCGGAGAAGCCGATGATGCCGATGCGGGCGGGGTTGATGGCAAACTCCGAGGCGCGGGCGCGCACGGTACGGATGGCAGTCTGCGCGTCGGCGAGGACGTAGCTGCCGATCTCATCTTCGAGGCTCTTCTCCCAGCCGGGGGTGTGGAGGCGGCGGTCAAGCTCGGGATGCCAGCCGGGACCGGTAGCGATGAGCCGGTACTTGAGGATGAAGACGGTGAAGCCTGCGTCGAGCAGCTTGCGGGTCATGTCGAAGCCCTCATTGTCCATGCTGAGGAAGTAGAAGCCTCCGCCAGGCGCGATGATGACGGCGGTTCCGTTGGGCTTTGCGGGAAGATAGGCCATGAGGGCCGGGTGGGTGACGTTGCGAATGATGCGGTCAGGAGTGGTCTCCATGACCTCCTGCTGAGTCCAGTGCTCAGAGCCAGGGGCGGCTCCGGGATAGAGCGGGATGAGCGTGAGCGGAGGCAGAGGAGGCATGGGGCGAGGCTCGGCGGACGCGGCCTCGATGGGTTCGGCGAAGAGGCGCGAGGCGAGGGGAAGGGTTCCGAGGAGCGCGAGCAGGCTGCGGCGGGAGAGGGACATGGTGCCTCCTGAGAGAGAGGAAAGTGTGAACTGCACAGTGTAGCGCCTCCGGGAGCGCAGAGGGAGGAGATGGGGCGGCGTTTTCCCCGGAGATAAAAAAAGGACACGACCGAAGCCGTGTCCTTTGGGGAAGCTGCGATGTTATGCGTGCAGAGTCTCGGGTTCGTGAGCCTTGCGGCGCTCGGGATAAAGCGGATATTGCTCGCAGAACTCGAAGACTTCGGCGCGAATCTTCTTGAGATTGGGCTCGTCGGTGCGCTGCTGGAGGGCACGGGCGATCCAGTGGCCAACCTGCTTCATCTCCGCTTCTTTCATGCCGCGGGTGGTGAGGGCCGGGGTGCCGAGACGGATTCCGCTGGGCTTCAGGGGCGGATTGATATCAAACGGAATTGCGTTCTTGTTTGCAGTGATGCCGGCGATGCCGAGCGCCTTTTCGGCCTCACTGCCGAACATTCCCTTGCTGAAGACATCGACCAGCATGAGGTGGGTGTCGGTGCCTCCGGAGATGATGCGATAACCTTCGTCGGCGAGAATCTGCGCCAGCACCTTGGCGTTGGCGACCACCTGGGCGGCGTACTCCTTGAACGACGGCTGGAGCGCTTCCTGGAAGCAGACGGCCTTGGCGGCGACGACGTGGACGAGGGGGCCGCCCTGGCATCCGGGGAAGACCGATTTGTCGATGGCGGCGGCGAAATCAGCCTTGCTGAGAATCATGCCGGAGCGGGGGCCGCGCAGCGTTTTGTGCGTAGTGGTGGTGACGATGTGGGCATGCGGCACGGGGGAAGGATGAGCGCCACCGGCGACGAGTCCGGCGAAGTGCGCCATGTCCACAAGATAGAGCGCACCGACTTTGTCGGCGATCTGGCGCATGCGGGCGAAGTCGATGGTGCGGGGATAGGCCGAGCCTCCGCCGATGATGAGCTTGGGCTGCTCGCGGGTTGCGATGGCTTCCATCTCATCGTAGTCGAGGGTCTCGGTCTCACGGGTGACGCCGTAGCTGACGACGCGATAGGTTTTGCCGCTGAAGCTGAGCTTGTGTCCGTGGGTGAGGTGGCCGCCCATGGCAAGGTCGAGGCCCATGATGGTGTCACCGGGCTGGATGACGGCGGCGTAAGCAGCCATGTTGGCCGAAGAGCCGGAGTGGGGCTGCACGTTGGCGGCCTCGGCGCCGAAGAGCTGCTTGGCGCGCTCGCGGGCAAGATTCTCGACAACGTCGGTGAACTCGCATCCACCGTAGTAGCGCTTGGCGGGGTAGCCCTCGGCATACTTGTTGGTGAAGACCGAACCGGTGGCCTCCAGCACTGCCTCGCTGACAAAATTCTCGGAGGCAATCAGCTCCAGCCCCTCATGCTGGCGGTTCTCCTCGTTGAAGATGGCCTGGGCCACTTCGGGGTCCACCGCACTCAGCAAACGCGACATCGACGAATTTGACATAAAGACTCCTATTCCACCTGAACCAATAGGGTACGACGGAACCCCGGCAGGTGGGAAGGAGCGGCAGCCTGCCGGGCTCGGTTACTTTGCGACGGCTACTTTACGGTTGCATCTACGGCCTGGCCGAGGAGGTGGGCCATGATCTCGTATCCGGCGTGGTTGGGATGGACACCGTCGGGGCTGAGTTCGGGCTTCATTCCGCCCTCGGGAGTGGCGGTTGGGGTGTAGTAGTCGAGATAGGTGAACTGGTTCTCGGCCGCGTAGGCGCGAATCCAGCGGTTGAGCGCGACCACCTTGGGAGCGGGGTGCAGGCCCTTGCGCCACGAGTAATCGAGCACCGGCATCACCGAGCAGAGAATGACCTTGATGCCGTGAGCGCGGGCAAGCTCAGACATGCTGGCGAGATTGCCTTCGATGAATTCCAAGGTGACGGGGCCGGTGTTCTCGGCAAGGTCATTGGTGCCGGCGAGGATGACGACGACGGCGGGCTTGAGGTCGATCACATCCTGACGGAAGCGGACCAGCATCTGGGGTGTGGTCTGGCCGGAGATTCCGCGATTGATGTAGGGCTTGCCGACGAAGAAGGAGCCCATCTCGCCGTTGGGGGCTCCGGTCTCACGCCAGGCCTGGGTAATGGAGTCGCCCATCATGACGACGCGATGCTCGCCGGGGGCGGGAGCAGGAAGCGCGGCGTTGGCGGCGCGGAAATGTTCGCTGTCACTCCAATCCATGTGGAGAAGGCGTTCGTGCTCGATCTCCCATGCGGCGGGCGTGAGGGGCTTGGCCTCAGGGGCCTTGGAGGCAGTCTGGGCGAAGATAAGAGAGGAGCTCAGCAGGGCAATTGCGGTAAGAGCGATGAGAGTGGAGCGGAAATGTTCGAGCTTGGACACGGAGACCTTTCTTTTGCGGAGATTGACCGCTGTCTATTCCTGCACGCGCTTTGCGCGGCTGGACACGTCAATGGAAGAGACCGGTACGTACCTTTTTCGGATAAAGACCGTCAGCTCACTAAATTTGTCGATGCGTTCATAGGTATCCGACTTCAGGATATACGCACTCACAGTTTCCATTCGAGTGTAGTCGTTCTTCAAAAATAGCAGGAGGTCTGCGTCATCCTGCTGGAAGGCCCGCAAGAGCCCTGGAAGGCGCTCCCGGGAAAACAAGTTGCCGGGATCCCAGAGCAGCGGCATGCCCGCGGGCGGTTTCTGGTTGTAGATAGCGTACCCAAATTCCAAGCGTGGTCCGAAGAACACCGTACGCGGCGCGATGGAACTCATCACCTCATCGGTTTGCGCAAGTACCCGTTGCAAACGCGGTCCCGCCTGGAGACCGCTGAAGAAACCGCTGCGGATGGTTCTGGTTGGAAGCGGCTCGTAGTACATACCCGGGCCAATTGCATTGATTCGCAGATGGGTTGCGGCAAAGAATCCCGACATGACAAGGAAGACCGAGAGCATGACGGCGAAGGCTCTCCGGCGGAAGAAACTGGGAACATCCGCAGTCCACGGACGGAGGCAAAGGACGGCAGTTACCGCCAGCACGGCACTGAGATCGCTGGTCTTGATTTCAGAGTTTGTCAGAGCACTCTCGAATGCCGTGAGGATGGCAATGGAAGACAGTGCAGCGATCAACCCGATGTTGGGAACTCGCCTGATGGCCGCGACAAGCAGGGTACAGACACAGAGCAGACTGGCGGCAATCAGCATGGCTTGGAATTCCCTCTCGGGGCGCTGCATCTCGCGAAAAGGCAGCAACAGGAGAGGACTTCCCCGGAGTTTTCCAATTTCGCGGTAAGAGGTCCACAGCTCAGAGATTGGCATCCACGCCAGGTTGCAGATCAGCCAGGCCAGGACCATCCCGGTTACAGACGCTCCGAATACTTTTGCCCATTGCCACCGCTCCCGGAGAGCTAAAAGGACCAGCATAACGAGGCTGGCAGGATAGACATTGGGTTTCGAGGTGAGAATCAAGGCGAGCGCAAGGGCCAGGCTGGCCCAGGGCAGGAGGGTTCTGGGGCGCTGCGAACAGGCCAGCGCAGAGAGAAAGATTAAGACCACGGAGACGGCGCTGGCGTTGTTGAACCACCAGAACGGCGAGACGACCATGGTACTCATTTCCACTCCGACGGCGACGGCTACGGCCCAGTGCGCGGGGAAGCTGGACAATCTGAGCAGTCCGTAGATCCAAAGCGATGTGACACCGGTGAACACCGCGGCAAGCATGGCAAACGAGGCCCACTTCATCCCGAGAAGCATGACGCCGCACCGAATTCCAGCCATGAAGAACGGCGGCATGCTGCATTGGAAATAGGAATACGGGTGGCAGCCGTTGATGTACAAGGCTGCGACGTGGACCAGCAGACCTTCGTCCCAGCCTCCAAACTGGTGCATCCCGAGTTTGTACACACATGCCGAAAGCAGCATTGCGAGCAGCGGCATGACGAAGAGAGAGCTGAGAGTGCGGTGAAATGGAAGACGACCTTCCGCAACGGTGTAGAAGGCGATCAAGGCGAGAGAAGCCAGAAGGATGAAGAGGTACTCGGCGGTCTGGATTTCCGCAGTTCGCGGAGAGGGCATGCAGAGAAGGCGGTACACGAGCACGTCCAATGCGAGCAGCAGGAGAGCCCCGCCAGCCACGATGGCACGGGTGCCTGACTCATGCGACAACTTGCGACCCAGGACCTTAAGCATCTCCTGATTTTTCTATAGGAGAGTCTTCTACGCAATCGGAAGTCCTGGCTGGGACGCAAAAAACCCGGAGGGCTGAAGCCCCCCGGGCAGGTGCTCCCGAACCCCGGTTGCCTCCGGGGTCGGGTGCCGAACAGTTATGCAAGGAAGAACTCTTTGGTGATGGCGATGTACTTGTCGGCCGGAATCTCTTTGGCCAGATCGTCGTGGGCCTTGCCGCCGTCCTGCGCCATGGCCAGGCTGCCGTGGGTCGAAGGAATGTAGGCAGCCAGTTTCTTGGCGCTGTCGGCCATCAGGTTGCGGGCCATCGAGCCATCCAGCAGGTTGCGGAAGTTGGTCTTCGCGTCCGGCGACTGTACGGTCATCAGCCAGCTGTTGCCGTAAGGATCCGCGGTCAGGGTCTCGGGGTGGCGGACGACTTCGTCGTTCACATCGCTCACCGTGCCTTCAATCGGGGAAACCATCTCGACCAGCTCGCCGTTGACGCGGAAGCTCCAT
>CAILAZ010000237.1 GCA_903832295.1 uncultured Acidobacteriota bacterium | reverse complement strand
TCCGGTGTATCCGGGCGTGCTGACGGCCGGCGGCGGGATTGTGGCGCAGGGAGCGGGTGTGACCTTTCCGGATGGAACGACGCAGGCGTCGGCCGGGACTTTGGCTGGATGGACGGTGACCGGCAGCGGATCATCGCAGGTTGTTACCTCTCCCGGCTCCTTTCTCGCCCCCTTCATCGGTGGTGTTTCGTATTCAAGCTCCCCATCTTCTCAGTATGCATCCCTTCCGGCAACAGCGACTTGTTTGGTAAATACGAGCGGTACACTTAGCATCCTCCCCTACAGCACTGGGAATGGATACACCTCCGCACCAACTGTTACTGTATCCAACACAACCACTGGAATCGTGGGTACTATAACGGCGGTGCTAACCGGAAGCAGCGTAACCAGCTACACGCTTTCCTCATCGAGCGGTTTCCAGAATGTGAATCCTGTATTCAACGGGAACAACGGATGCCCAATCACCATTTCGGTGGCGGCCCCTCCTACTCCAGCGACTCCGGTTGCGAATATCAACGCTTCGCTAGGTGTGACTGCTCTCCAGCCTCAAATCCGCCCGGAGGACTTTGGCGCATGGGGCGACGGGGTGCATGACGACACAATCGCGCTCAACAACTGGATGCAGTACGCAGCCTCGACAGGAGCGCCGGGAGTTGCCTTGACGCAGGGCAATACCTACCTAATTGGCTCATTCACAAGCCAGCATCAGGCAGGCGGCGATACCGGAGTGGCCCCACACGCTGCCACGCTGAGTTGTACTGCCTCCAGCGGTGTCGTGAGTGGGTGCTCAATTACGGATGGAGGATACGGTCTAACTACTACAGGAGCTGCGCTGGTGCATTTAGCCTCTGGGACAGCAGGGTCGGGAGCCACCATCAAGGTTGGCCTAACAGCTTGCAATACAACTGCCTGCCCAACCAGCAGTGTGGGGTCTTACGCCTCCTCCGTGACCACAGCATCGGGCGGCACACTCTATCCAAATACGTTCACCGCGTACATGGGGCCGGTTTGTGATGGAACTCCCTGTGCACAGCTTGCCCCGTCATGGTCTTACGTCGGAGACTCGTTGCAGGTGCCTAGCAACCTGAAGATTGACGGCAATGGAGCTACGCTGCTCTCAGGCTACTCAGGCAGCGCCGTCTCAGCTTCTAGCTACACAACGTCTTATCCCTATGGCGTGATGGCGCAGATGGGTACAGGGTCTAGCATCTTCAACGTCACCGTAAAGAACGCATTCATTGCGTTCGCGCCGTCTGCCTATAACATCTTCGACCGCATCACATTCTCGGGTGTGGGCTGTGCTTTTCAGGCGGCGAACAGCCAGTACAACACTTACAGTAACATTACCACTCCAAACACTTACAATTACTGCGGATGGTTTTTAGGCGGTCAGTCGGTTGACCGCTCACCAACGTATGGCCTCACTGCTAGTTCAATTGCGAATGGTGCAGATTTGGCAGATGCAACCACTATTCACGACGTAGTTTACTACGAAAACACCGCCCAGACGACCGGCACAGCTTTTACGGCACGTCGTCAGGCGTTCGATTGCTGGTTCGACATGAACATTGTGCATTTGGAGGACTCAGGCGTAACCAACAGTGACGCTTGCTATGTTCCGACTGGATTTGTGAACGCGCTGGGAAATCGGCAGCGGGTAACTGATGATGACGCTGCGGCACTCAGCCCCATTGACCGACAGTGGAGGGGTGCTTTTGGAATGGGAATCAGCGCCACCGCTGTATACGGTCGTCCCATGTCTTACATTCTGATCAAGAATGTAAAATTCAAGGGGAACACGAACTACGACCTCAATACAAATTCGAACATAGGCCTGCTATTGGATAACGTGGCAGACGAGCAGGCCGGGCTGTGCGAGTGCCCGGCTGGAGGTTGCCCAACGACGCTGCCCTCATCCGGTGCGGCGTCGTGGGGAGCCACAGGCATCTGCGCCAATCCGTACGAGCCGCTGAACGTGCAGCGCCCCAGCCCTATTTTGATTGGAGCGTCAAGCGCATCCGAGTCTGGTACGGACAGCATCACCAACGTTGACGGCACGAATGCAGCCTGCACAGTGTCGCAACCGTGGTCGCAAGCGACGAGCACATCCGCCACCAACTTTTCTCCCGTTCCGCAGGGGCTGGGGGCAGAGTATTGCGTCAATCAAACGCAAAACGCATCCCCTATACCCTTCGGGTCAAGGCAAGCAACGGTGTTTTTTGCTGGCAGCATTGCAAACTACAACAGCGCAAACGCCGACAGTGCCGATGCAATGTGGCAGGGGATTAGCTACAACGGAAGTTCTCCGCGCAGCGATTACTGGAGAATGGGTGTGCGCAACGGGGCGCTCTATACTGCACCACATAGCCTGTACGATGCACAAATCTTGGAAATTAGCGCTAGTCTCAACGGTACAGCGCCAACAGCGGGGAGCGCATACTTCAAGGCTCCCGGTCTGGTAGCTGACCCGGCTCCAGCGCAGGGTGGGAACGTTACTGCCCTCACACTGGCAACCGCCGGCTCAGGGTATGCTCCAGCCTCGCAAATTGGGTGCTCGATGACCCCTGCTCCGATGGAACTGCCGGGGACTTCGCTCGGCAGCAATCTCATCAGTTCCGGGGACACTTGGAGCGTGGGAGCGAGCTGGACTGGTTCAACCTGGCCCTTCACCCACTCGGCAGGTTCAACGGCTGCAATCACAGACACGACCTTCACGCCGACGATAGGGAATTATTACATCGTCTCTTTCGTCACATCCGGTTTGACAGACGGCTCGGGGACGCTGACCGTGACAATGGGCGGCGGCACTCAGACGGTGGCTTCGCGGAATGGTACGACCTACCAGCTTCGCTTCTTTGCCACGTCAACAGCCCAGCTTACGTTTACTCCCACCAGTGGATTCATCGGTACGGTTGGGACGATGACCGTTAACTCATTAGCCTCCACATTGCTCTATCAGGCGACGTGCTCCGCATCGTCCAATATGGCAGGACAAATTTCCAGCGTGATACTCGCTTACCCTGCGCTAGGATATACTTCGGCTCCGACTGTGACGATTGCCTCGCCTACCAGCGGTACAACAGCCACAGCGACGGCCGCAGTGAACGGATTGAAAGACCCTGGTGGAAACATCACGTCTTACAATCCAATTGGGCACGATGTTCTCTCAGCCACTTACCTTCCTACATCAGGCACCATTGCTGCATTTTCGAGCACGACTATTACAGGCGTGACGTGCGTGGGGGCTTTGACTGGGTCGTATAGCTCTGGCGATGCGGTGAATGTCATTGCGCCGGGTGGGGCGTGGTCTACGGTGCCGACATTGCAGGTGACTGCGTGGGTGACAGCCTCAAACACTTGTTCGATGCATCTCTACAACCCAACAGCAACCTCAATCACCTATGCCGACGGCCCTTGGATTTTCGAGCCGAAGGGTCTGGGTGCAGGAGGGCTTCCAATTTACACACCAGTGTCTTCCAGCGCGGTTGTAACAACGGACAGCACATCACAAGCTCCGGGGTCGCCGTCTATGGGTGGTACTGGGCAGGATGACCACACTGCAACAGGCGTAGGCCAGTGGCTTGCTGGGGTGTATACCCCATCTACTGCGCTGGCAAACGGCACAACGGCGACAACGCAGTCCGTGAGCGACAATACAACCAAAGTGGCAACGGATGCTTTCGTGCGTGCCCAACTGCCCCTGACTGGCACCACCGGAACGATTACCGGCACTGCGCTTACAGCGACGTGCGACTCAGGCACAGCGTCGGTTACCGGCGCGGTGGTTGGGGCACCTGTAGTGGTGAGCAGCACGACGGGTGCTGATGTGGGTGGCGCATTTAACGTGCGCGGCTCGGTGACTGCAACTGGGACGGTGACCGTGTATGTCTGCGGCACCGGCACACCAGCCAGCCTCGCGTACAACGTGCGAGTGATTCAGTAGTGGGTAATTCTTTGTGAATGACCTACGACCCGGCGACAACCAAGTGGTACCCCAGCTACTAGGAGGCACATGAAACGATTTTTCGCACTGGCGCTGTTTCTCTTCGCGGGGTCTGTGTTTGCTCAGGCTCCCGCCGCTACGACCTACACGGCCAACCTGACCTGGACGCTGCCGGCCGGATGCACCGCGGCGGCGAGTTGCACGGTGACGCTGTACCGTTGGGAGGGCGCGTGTCCGGTGACGGGTGCGCCGACGGGGGCACTTACGATTCTCTTGGCGACCGCGGTGAATCCGGTGAGCTATGCCGATGCGAGTGTGGCGGGGGGAACGAGCTACTGCTACGCGGCCGAGACAGTGCAGGGCGCGGCGCACTCGGGGCCGAGCAACTACTTCACGCTGGCGGTGCCGACAAACCCCACTCCACCTGGAACGCTTGGGGGGACGGTGGTAACAATCGTGGTGACGGTCACACCGTAACGGTTGGACCCGGCGAAAGTGCAGTAATAGCGGGGCCGGGGTAGTAGATTACGAGTGCGGAGACGATGATGGGAGACCTGAAGATTGAGGGAACTCATGAGGAGCAGTGGGGGGCAATGAAATCGGCCGTTATTCAGCACCACGCAGTCATTCATGGAAACGGACAGCCGGGAATTCTTGATTTCGTGGTAGGGCTGAGAGCCCAGTTCCGGCTCGTGCTCGTTCTGCTGTCCATCATCGGGGTGATTGTCTCAATCATCGCAGTGATCGAGGGCGCGAAGGCGCTGCATGGGGACTGGTCGCACGCGGATCCCACGGGGACGACGGTGGCCCGGCACTCGCCTCAGGTGTCAGAAATTCCATTTAACCCAACACGATAGGAGAACGCCATGTCTTCCCAGCCAACGCAGCCCAGTCCTCCCCTTCACCCAGGCCCTGACCCGCTCGACCCGAACCCGAGCGGCCCCAACCCCAACCCGCCGGTGCCAGCGGTGACAGCAGGACTGGGAGCGCTCAGCGCCGTCGCGCTCGAGCATTTCGGAGATGGCGAGCTGGATGGCGGCGCTCTTGCTGATGCCGCGGCGATCGGCGAGACGCTGCAGCCGCTCTAGGTGGTCCTGCTTGATGCGCAGGGTGACGGAAGCGGTTGCGGCAGCCTTGCGGCGTGGCGGAGCCGGCCGTGCCGGTGGATGTGGCGATGAGCCTGGTGCGACACATGACACGGCAGATGCACGAGCACTATACGTCGATCAGCAAAGGGGCGAAGCGGCGCTGGCTGCAGGTGACGTGGGAAGGGCAGGAAGAGAGCGGGTACCAGCCGCCGAAGAAGGCTCCGAAACGGGAAGCAGGGGCCGCGAACCAAAGTGGTAACGGATTTCCACAGGAAAAGAGAACCGTGCAGAAAAATAGAGCTTGACTGCTCAGATAACTGCGCTAATGTGGAATTCAGTCGAGCAAAAAACAAGCGAGTTGTTTCGAGTGTTCTGTTCGTGGAGGGATCGTAGAGCGACGGATTTTTGCTCTGGTCCCACGGATTCATAACCCGTAGGTCGGCGGTTCGATCCCGCCCTCCGCCACCAATACAGAACATTTCGGGGCGCTCCCTGGGGAGAACGCTGAAATGTCTGTGCCTTTCGCCAAAATCGCAGCATAGACCGATGGACAATCCTCCGTCGGTCTATCTGTTTTTGGGTGCGGATGGCATGGGCGTTTGGGGGTTCTCTCCGCCTGGCTCGACAGATCAAAGGAGCCAAGCCATGGACCGTCCTCGAAGCGTTCCGTCGTCTCCCGCGTCCTGTGACGCGGATGTGTATCTCCCTCCTTTTCCGGCACAGCCTGCCAAGACTGTTCGCCATTGTTCCAAGTGCGGAGCGCCGCGCACGGAGGCTGGCGTGTGCAGCCGCGCGTTTGACCGCGTGATTTCGCCGTGCCCGGATCCAATGTTTGACTATCGCGCCGAGCGTGTGGCGGCTGGAGTGTATGTGGACCAGAGCTGCCCGGCGTGCGGGGGCCCGGCCCAGGTGAGCGGGCGTTGCCTGCTGGAGTGCCAGCAGCCGGGCGGATTGATCGGCGCGCAGGATTTGCGCGGGGTTTCGCTGGTGGACGAGCTGGCCGTGGCGGCGCTGCAGGTGGCGCTGCGGGCGATTCGCTCGAAGCAGATATGGGGTGAGCCGAGTTTTGAGTGCAGCGAATGCCTGATGAGCGGGGCCACGAAGATGGTGCCGCACACGCCGGGCTGCGGGATTGGGCGGCTGTTGCGCCTGGTGGAGCGCGTGAACGAGCTGGACGGGGCAATCCCGGCCGGAAAGGAGACGAGCCAGAGCGGGGAGCGCGCGGTTGCTGCAGAGTGGCCGCGCGTGACCTTTGGCGAGCCCTGGATGGTGATGGTGGGGCTGTACCGGGAATCGAAGACTCCAGTGCTGGTGGATGCCCGGGACAACCCGCTGATGGAGGCGCTGCAGCCGGGAACTTCGCGGTATTTGCTGGAGCGGGTGGCCGCGTGCGTGAACTTTCTGGCGGGGGTTCCCACGGAGATGCTGGAGCGGGAGCGGCCGCTGGCGGATATGGCGCGGCCGGTGGAGCAGGTGGTGCACCTGCGGCGCGTGTTTCCGGGGCTGCCGGAGCTGGGGGTGGAACTGTGACGGGGCCGGCAAAAGACGCCGAAATTATGGTCGAGGATGTTTACCTGTACCTGATCAATCCGTCGCCATTCAATCCACGCAAGAGCGTGGACCCGGCGCGGCAGCATGACCTGGTGGAGTCGATACGGCTGCATGGGATCCACACTCCGCTGCTGGTGCGGCCGATGCCGGATGGCGCGGTGGAGCTGATTGCCGGGAGCCGGAGGTTTGCGGCGGCCGGGGCGCTGGAGCTGGAGACGGTACCGTGCCTGGTGCGGCCGATGACGGACGAGCAGGCGCGGGAGCTGGCGCTGGTCGACAACCTGCAGCGGGAGGATGTGCCGGCGCTGGAAGAGGCCGACGCGTACGAAGCCCTGCGGCGCGAGCTGGGGACGGCGGCGGCGATTGCGGCGCGCGTGGGCAAGCCGGTGGAACATGTGACCAAGCGGCTGCGCCTGGTGGCGCTGGGCGCGCATACGCGGCAGGCTCTGGCGGAGCGGCTGATTACGATCGACCACGCGCTGCTGCTGGCGCGGGTGGGCGCGGAGGAGGAAGAGGCGGCGCTGAAGTGGTGCCTGGACCGGACCGCCGGGTCGACGGTGAAGGTGGAGAAGGTGATTGCCGACCGGATCGAGCGGCGGGAGAAGATGCCGGCGAACATCCACTACGGCTACAGCGAGCCGGAGAGCGTGCTGAAGCTGAAGTTCCACATTGAGCAGAGCGTGGGGCGGAAGCTGAGCGTGGCGCCGTGGCCGCTGGACGATGGGCTGCTGGTGCCGTCGGCGGGTACGTGCGCGGGATGCCCGAGCAACACGGCGGCGAATGACTCGCTTTTTGGGGATCTCAATATCGCCGAGGCGACGTGCTCGGACGGGATCTGTTTTGAGGCGAAGCGCGCGGCCTTTGTGCATCGGAAGATTCTTGAGGCCGGCGGCGAGAAGACGCCGCGGTTGAGCGGGAAGAGCTCGAGCGTGCGGCCGAAGATGGTGCTGCATCCGAAGGCGTATGGGCCGGACGAGAAGCCGGGCGAACACTACATGGCCGATCCGGCGAAGGTGCTGAAGGAAGGCCAGTGGGTGGAGGCGAAGCCGGCGAGCTGCGGGAACACCGTGGCGGGCGTGACGGTGGACTGGGAAGAGGTTGGCTACTACTCGAAGCGGGCGGCGCGGAAACCAGGGACGCTGCTGACGGTGTGCACGACGGAAGGATGCAAGGCGCATCCGAAGAGCTATGAGAAGTCGAGCAAGGACGTTCCGGGGGCGCAGATCTCGAAGGCTGAGCAGGAGCGCCTGGAGAAGAACAAGGCGCGTGAAGTGGAGGAGAACAAGCTGCGCATGGCCCTGGTGGCGGCGGCGCTGGAGCAGATGCGGACGATCCCCGAGACGGCCCTGCGGGAGATAGTGGCGAGTAAGGTTCCGAAGTGGAGCCCAGGGCTCAAGATATGGGCTGCGCTGCTGCCTGGATATCAGAAAACGCTGAAGGCTGGTGCAGTGGACAGCGTTGAGTTTGCGCGTGTGGCGGCGCTGGCGGAGATCGAATACGCCGAGCTCCACATGGATACCTATGACGGCCTGGAAGAGGACGTGAAGGTCGGCCGCGCGGGTCTGCTGAAGAAGGTGCGTGGCTGGGGTTATGCGGGGCCTGATCCGTGGAGCAAGCCGAAGGCGGAGAAACCTGCAAAGAAGACGGTGGCGAAGAAGACGGCTGTGAAGAAGGCGGCGGGGAAGCCTGCGAAGAAGGTTGCGGCGAAGAAGAAGGGAGGTGCGGCATGACGTTGATGCGGCCCAAGGTGTGCCGGTATTGCGGGTGCACGGAAGAGGATGCCTGTACGTTGCCGACGGGTGATCCGTGCAGCTGGTACGAGGCGACGCGGACAGTGTGCACCAATCCGGGGTGTGTGCGGAAGTTTGAAGCGGTGAAGGCGGAGAACCGGGCAAAGGCGGCGCGGGAGAAGGCGGAGCGGCGCATGAGTTCCGCGGATGTGCATGACGCGATTCGGCGGGGGAACAAGCCGAAAAAGAAGGTGGCGCGATGATCGGACTGTTGCGGATGCCCTGCCGGGCGGGATGCGCGCGTGAGGCGGAGCTGCCGGGTGGAATGTGCCGGCGGTGCCAGGAGGAGATTGACGCGCTGGACAGCTTTTGGGATTTCTCGCTGAACCGGCGCATTGCGCCGCGCCTGCCGTGGTGGCGGCGGATCGAGTGGAGCAACGCTCCGAACTGGGCGATTGTGGTGGGGGGCTGGGCGTTGTGCGGGCTGGTGTCGGGGTTGTTTTGGGCTGCGATTTTGCAGTGGTTTGAAGGAGGGAAATGACTATGGATCCAACCAAGGAGCTGGTGCCGATCGACTTCAGTACGGTGAACGACGGCGCCATGACGGAGGGTTTTGGCATTGAGCTGCAAAAGGCTTTGGCCAACATCCAGGACATTAACACGCCGGCGACGGCGACGCGCACGGTTGAGCTGAAGCTGATTCTCAAGCCTCACTCGGACCGGACCGTGGTTGAAACGGAGTTCAAGTGCAGTTGCAAGCTGGCTCCGATCGAGACGCACAAGTCGAAGTTATTTGTGGGTGTGACGGAGGGCGGCGCTCCGATAGCCTTTAATGCGGATCCGCGGCAGATGGTTCTGTTCACGCCGGCAAAGCCGAAGGAAGTGCCGAGCCCAATCGAGTTTCGCCAGGGCAGCTGATCTGGCGGTGGAATGTGGTGTCAGTCTAATCGTGAAACGAGGAAGGAACTGAAATGATTGCTGAAGCTCTTAAATTTCTGGCGGAAATCCAGACTCCGAAGAATCCGCAGACTGTGTTGATTGGGTCAACAAGCTATGCTGTGCGCACGGACGGGACGCTGGGCGAGGTTGTGCGGCCCGTCGACCTGCGCTGGAAGCGGCCCGCGTTGGAAGTGGACACGCTGAGCGGCCTTTGTGCGGCGTTCGCCGCGAATGTGAATGAATTGGGCTCCAAGGTGGCCGTCCTCATTCAAAGCCCGTTCCGCGTGGTGGTGTGTGCGCTGGATCTGGACGAATGCGGCGTGCGGCGGGAATATGTGGTGGCCACGCACAAGGAAGAATCGCCTTTCCCTTTCGGCAAGTATCTGGAGCCGGAGCCGTTCTTGCTTGCATTCCGCGCAGGCTTCCTGTTCAACGAGCAGGCCGTGATGGTGCAGCAGCTGTGCTCGACGATCGTCAGCGGCGTGGGCGTTGCGGTTGCCGATGACGGGATCTCGCAGGAGATCACGGTGAAGTCGGGAACGATCACAAAAGGGACGGTGCAGTTGCCGGCCGATGGGGTTTCCCTGATTCCATGGCGGACTTTCCGGGATGCCAATCCCTGCGAGGCAAAGTTTCTGCTGCGGATGAAGGGCATGAAGGACGGTCTGCCGCAGATTGCGCTTTTCGAGGTAGACGCGATGTGGAAGCTGTATCTGGTTGGGAGCATTCGCAAGTATCTCGAAGAGAAGCTCGGGCCCGTTGTGATCATCGCTTAGGTTTCCAGCCGGGCTTCGAGGCGGCTGGAAAGGGCTGCGCGGCGGTTTTTGAGCGAGGCCGCCGCGCAGGATCCCTGGAGGGGTAGATGTTGGGAGCGCGGGTGACGCGGGAGTATCGCGAGTGGACGGCGGC
The DNA here is from genome assembly GCA_903832295.1 of uncultured Acidobacteriota bacterium. Taxonomy (GTDB): domain Bacteria; phylum Acidobacteriota; class Terriglobia; order Terriglobales; family Acidobacteriaceae; genus TOLSYN. The sequence goes on along the minus strand of CAILAZ010000237.1, from coordinate 28,644 downwards.
GGAAGACAGCCGCATCCGGCTGAATTATGAGCGGGTGAGCGCAACGGATTTGGGGATGCTGATGGGACGGACAAGCAACTCGGTACAGCACAGGGCGATGAAGCTGGGCGTGCAGGCGGAGCAGCCGCACGACCGTGCTCCGCGTCTGACGGGGCCGGTCCAGGTGGCGCGGCGGTCGACGGGTGCCGAGCAGTTGGAGGAGGCCGGGGCGGAGCTGGTAGTGGCGTGGATGCGTCCGGCTGTGGCTGAGGGGATGCTGGTGGCGGCGGATGAGCGTCCGGCGGCGGGCACGGCGTGTGACTGGTGCGGACAGGCGGGCCACTACTGCCAGGCGCGGCGGTACTGGGTGGGAGACGGGCTGGATGTGGCGATTTGCGCGGCGTGCGCGGCGGGTGAGCCCTGCAGTGTGGCGCAGGCGGCGGAGGCCGGAGAAGACGCCGTGCTGTCGCGGTACGACCGGCCGTGCAGCGTGGTGCGGAACGTGACTCCGGTGGACGCGTCGCAGCGGGTCGCGCCGGTGGTGAAGGTGGGCAGGCTGATGCCCTACGAGGTGCGCCGTGTGGTGCGGGCGAAAGCCGGGTATGTGGAGCGGCCGAGGGCGGCGACGCGGCGCGAGGCGGAGCGGATGTGGATGAACAGCACGGAGGCTAGGAGCGAGGATCTGGAAGAGTTGGAGGCGCTGATGGCGGCCGGGGTTGTAGACGGGGAAGTAAAGAAGGAGGGGACAGTGAAAAAGACGGTGCGGATTACCGATGGGGTCAAGGACAAGATCAAGGCGCGGGCGGAGAAGGATTCGGCGTACAAGATCGCGCTGGATCTGGGGATTCCCCATAAGACGTGCGCGTACTACGTGACGAAGTACCGCAAGGGGAAGGCGCTGGGTTCGGTGCCGGAACGCTTTGAGCCGGTGGCGAAGAAGGCGGCGGTCAAAGTGGAAGGCAACGCGGGAGACAAGGCTCCCAGCGCGGAGCAGATGGCCCAGGTGATGGAGCGGCTGCCGGATGTGGGAGCCAACGCGATCGACATTGTTGATGTGAGCGAGCGGATCGCGGCGCTGAGCGTGCCGGCTCAGGCCCCGGATTATCTGGAGTTGAACATGCTGGTGATGTGCACGCCGGCGAAGCTGGACCGCTGGTGGGCTCAGCTGAGCCTGGCGGAGAAGGCGATGTACTGGCGGGATGCGCTGGAGAGCTGACCGATGGCGGAGCGCAAGTGGGACATGACGAGCGCGCACAGCCTGGAGGCGGCGGCGGAGTGGTTGCGCAAGGAGGCCGACGCGCTGGTGGTGGTGGTGATCCGCGCGGGGGACGGGACGCTGGCGGCCGATGGGCTGATCGACGTGATGGATGTGCATGACCGGCTATGGCAGGACGTGCCGAAGTTGCTGGGAGGGCTGCGGCGGAGCCGGGAAGAGTGGCAGGCTGCGCAGCGGAAGCGGGAAGCGAAGGGGCGAAAGGGGGCGTGATGGGGAAGGTGACGGGGATTGAGTGGACGGATTCGACGTGGAATCCGATTTATGGGTGCAGCCGGGTGAGCGAGGGGTGCCGCAACTGCTATGCCGAGATGCTGGTGGCGGGGCTCGAGTTGCTGGACGTGCGGGCGACGGGGCTGCGGGAGTTTGTGGGCGGCTTTGCGATGACGGCGGCGGTGCTGATGGTGCGGAGGAATCTGCGATGAGGGATGCGGAGCCGAAGAGGGGACGGCCCAAGAAATATCCGTTTGGGCTGATGGCGGTGGGGCAGCACTTTGACGCGCCCAGGTCGGCGAATCATCACGGCAGCCTGGGCCAGATGGCCTGGAAGTATGGCAAGAGGTACGGGCACAGCTACAGTCTGCGGACGCTGGCGGTCGGGCTGGTGCGGGTGACGCGGACGGCGTAATGGGTGTGGGGGAAAGGCTTAAGAGGAGGGGTGAGTTGAATCAAGACGAACTGTACGAGATTGGCGCGAAGGCTGCGTTTGAAGAAGATGGCTCTGATTGGGCTACGGCTACTGCGGGTATGCGTAACGGATACCTTCGGAGCGCAGCGGCCCACAACGCCGCAGTAGAGCCGCTGATACGGGCAGACCAGACTGAGTGGGTGCTGAAAATTGTGCTCGAAGAGTTGAAGCCGTTTTCCACTGACGTTAGTTGGCTAAAAGCTGAGAGCAGCATACTCGCACGTCTTGCTCACCCGCAGCCGCCCATGGAGACGACCATGTGCTATATCTGCGGCGCACCAACCGAGTACGAAGTAGGCGCAAAGGTATCCAAGTGCAGGCATTATGTCCGAACCCTTCCACAACCCACACCAGCGGTTCCCACAATCAACGACATTGGCGGGGAGATTGGCTGCGAAGACTGCGGGTGTGTCATCAAGCGCAGCAAGTGGGACGACCACGTGGAGTGGTGCAAGCAGGTTGGTCAGTTGATTGCCGGGAACCGGCTGTAAGGGCGGGCGTATGAGCGAAAGGGATGATTTCAGAGAGGCCTATGTCTTCACCATAAAGCGCGAGGAGAGGATTCGGCTGAAGAAGGAGGAGATTTGCATCGTGAGAAACGATAGAGGCCCTGGCCACGACCATCCAGGGGACTGCGGTTGCTTGGCTATCTACGACCGCATCCTCACCAAACTACAAGCCGAGCTTGACGAGCTGAGGCGGGGCATGAAGGAGGCAAGCGATGTATGAAGTTGCCTTTAATTCCTTGGCGATTGGAACGGCGCTGTTCGCGTGGGTAGTGGCTGGCCTCATCTACAGGCTGAAGTTGGAAATCAACGAGATTACGGCGGAGTGTGACACGCTGCGCAAAGAGCTTGCCAAGCTGAAGCAGGGGAAGTGAGAAAGACATACGCGGAAATAATGGCGACACATACTGACCTTCGAAGGGGATTCCACGATCACCTTGACGTGTGCGAACAGTGCCGCAACCACCCGTTTAGCCTGTGCCCAGTTGGGGAGGAAATACTAGCGAAGAGTGAGGAGGGGAATCCGTGGGGAATTATCCCTTTAACTCCCTTGAAGGAGGGGAACAATGAACAAGCAGTTTTCTGAAAGAAATCGTCTGCGGTGCGAGTCTCCTAACGGATTCAATCACCGTTTGAATTCGTGGAGCGGGTCTGACTGGATGGTTGCAGTATTGGGAGAACTTGGCGAAGCAGCTAACGTCTTGAAAAAACTCAATCGTGTGCGGGACGGCATCCCTGGCAACAAAGAAACGCCAGAGCAGTTGAGGGAGAAGTTTTCATCGGAACTCGCTGATGCTTACGTGTATCTCGATTTACTTTGCCAGTCTTACGACATCGACCTCGAAGACGCGGTGAAAAAGGTTTTCGAGGCTAAATCGGAGCAAATCGGATACAGGGAGTAAAAGACATAATTCCCAATCCGTGAGAGACAACTGGCATCGAATCGCTCGGACTTTGACAATATCATCGCCGCCCGCGCAGAGGGCGAGAAGGAGGAAGCATGAATGGATCGCAGATGATTGACAACGAGAGGACGCGGCAAATCTGGCAGGAGGGGTTTACCGCGCAACATGACGATGCGTATGGGAGCTGCGAGATGTTGGATGCGGCTCTCTTCTATGCGGGCATGGCGTGTATCCAGCTACTGGACCCGGCCCTGCTTTGCCGCCCTGCGACATGGCGGGAACTGGCGCCGCAGTCACCCGAGTGGTGGAAGCCGTCTCCAGATCCGATTCGCAACCTGGTCAAGGCGGGTGCCTTGATCGCCGCTGAGATTGACCGGTTGCAGCGCAGGGCGGCAAAGCAGGGTTAGGGGCTGGGCAAGTGATGGGAGTGGGGCTGGGGACGCGGGTGGGTCAACGGCGGAGGAGATGCGGTTGAGTGTGCGTGCTGTGTGCTACGTGAAGGAGCTGCGGGTGTGTCCCAATGGGGAGAGCATTGCGAAGCTGGAGAAGCTGGTGCTGTATGCGCTGGCGGACTATCACCAAGACAAAATGGGGCTGGATACGTATCCGAGCGTGGAGTCCCTGGCCTCGGAGTCGCTGATGGATGAGCGCAGCTGCCGGCGCGCGTTGAACGCGCTGGAGCGCAAGGGCGTGATCGAGCGGTCGCGTCCGGTAACGCAGGGACGGGGCGTGCGAACCTTCTACCGTTTCTGCGTGCTGGACCGTTTGACGGCGGAGAAGCAGGAGCGGGAAAGCACGGAAAAAGGGGGTCAGAATGTCCCCCTTTTTTTTGACAAAAGGGGGGCAAAAGGGGGGCAAAAGGGGGACAGAAACGGCACCGCATATAAGGAAGAACGTAAACGTCAACAAGAACAAGAACTCTCCCCCCAACCCCCCACGCAAGCGCGGGGGGCGGAAGCGGGAAACCTGGTGCCGATCGATGAGTGCCGGGGTGCGTCAAGCGATTCCACGCTCGGAGGCCAGGCGGATGCCGGGCTGGTGCGCAGGATGGATGCGGCGGCGCAGCTGGTGATGGAGGGGTGCGGGTTTGTGGAGAAGCGGTTGCGGCGGGTGATCCGCCAGGTGATGGCGCAGGACTATGCGGCAAAGGACACGGAGCCGGAGGCGACTGCGGAAGCGATGTCGCAGTCCTGGCGGAGCTACTGCACGAATGGCGAGCTGCTGCGGGTGCACTACGGGCCGGGGAAGTTTTTCTCGCTGGGGATATGGCGCGATGACCGGCTGTGGGGTTGGGACGAGGCGAAGATCGAGCGGCGAAGGGCAGCGCGGGTGGGCTGCTTCTAAGCCTTTGTTTGGGGATTTACGTACTTGACTCCCGTTTCTTTGATTCCGCATCACTTAGCCTCTTTGTGGAAATCTTCCGTTGACGCGGTGGTTTTTGCTTCGCATGTGGAACTTATTTTGGTTATTCCATATTTCATGTTGCGGTTTTTGATTTTTCCAATGTTGCGTTTCGCTTTGGCGTGTTCTAGCGTTGAGATGTTGCGGTTGGATTTGAGGAATTTCCAGCGTGTGCGCTGGCGGTTTGCGTGCCGATCATCGCAGGAGTGCCCAAGAGACGTGAACGCGCGTCTGTTGGGCATTTGTGATTGTGAGAGGGGTATGGCGAAGAGCGTTTTGGTGTTTGCGGCGGGAGCGGGATCGCAGGTGATTCGGCGCGTGGAGCTGGCGCAGGCCGAGCACATGGAAGCGGCGGGCGCGTGGCGGCGGGAGTACGACACGCTGAGCGGACGGCTGCTGGGATTCCGGCTGATCTCAGTGGAGGCGCGAAAGGTGGACAGCGATATAAGGACGCGTCCGTCGACGGCGGGGATTACGAAGAGCGAGATGGAGCGCAATGCGCTGGCCAGGCGGAGGCCGCTGGGCGCGCTGGGGCGATCGATGCCGGGCAGGGAGAATCGCGCGGAGAGCGTGGTGGCGCGGACGCAGGCGAAGGTGATTGTGTATCCGCTGGTGGGCGCGGCGGCGGGCGATATTTTGCGGGTATGGCCGCGCTGAATTTGGCGGCCGTGGGCTAAGGAAAGCTAAGGTATCCGGGCATTTGGAGAAGGGGTGAGGATATGGGATTGAATGGCGTGGAAGAATCGCTGGCGGCGCGGCTGCTGGCTGACATGGCTGAGCGGATGGTAGGCACGAAGACGAACACGCTGCTCACGGTGGCGGGTGTGTTGGCTGCGCTTGGCTTGTTTTTTGCGGGCCTGACGGGCGTGTTGCCGGCGCAGTACACTCCGTTTTTGCAGGCCGGTGCAGTGGTGGCGGCTGCGGCGGGTGCGCTGCTGAAGGCCGACAGCGGCAAGGGCGCGGATCCGGGCAAGCTGGCGGTGTGGGCTCTGGTGATGCTGACGCTGGCGGGGACGTTGCCGACGGTGGGATGCACGGCCTCCGGAGTGGCGCAGGATATTGTGAATTGGACTCCGACGCTGCAGTCGGCGATCGCGACGGTGGACACGACGGCGGGAATTCTGCTGCCGGCGGATGCGCCGATCTTCGCGGCGGCTACGGTGGGGTTTGATGCCGGGAGCAATATCGTGGTGGCGCTGGCCAAGAGCTACCTGGCGAATCCGAATGCGAGTGTGCTGGTGCAGTTGCAGGCGGCGATTGTGACGCTGCAGCAGCAGGTCAATGCCGGCGTACTGCAGGCCGCGCATATCGTCGATCCGAATAGTCAGAGGCTGGCGCTGGCGGCGCTGAACGGTGTGGCGACGATTGTGAATACGATGCTGGGACTGGTGCAGCAGATCGGCGGAAAGAGCCTGGCTGCGCTTGCGCCTCCGGCCCCGGTGAAGGTGGCGATGGTGGCTCCGTACCTGGACCGGGACAAGTCGGCCCGGGTGCTGGCGGCGCATTACGGGGAGAGCGTGAGCGTGGCCTATGCGCAGATGGATGCCGGGCAGGCGCAGCTGACGGTGGCAGGGTTCTAGCGAGTTGGGGACGGCGCTGAGTAGCGAGATGCGAAAGGCGCCGTATTTTTCAGGGCTGAGCCGATGGATGATGCGGGCGAAGTGGCGGCGATGCAGTTTGCCGGCGGGATGAGCATGGCGCGGGTGGCGCAGTTGTGGGATCGCGATGCGGAGTGGGTGGAAGCTGCGGTGCGAATGGCGCTGCTGCGGACGATTCCGATCCGCGATGGCGGGACGAAGGTGACGCGGGTTGAGCTGAGGGCGGAGCGGCAGACGGAGGAGCTGCAGGACGCCGGGCAGCTGAAGCTGCTGGAGGTATGACGATGGCCAAGATAACACCGAAGCAGGCGATGTTTGCGGCCGAGTACCTGATTGACCTGAACGCGACCAGGGCGGCGATTGCGGCGGGGTTTTCTGCGGCGACGGCGCATGTGACGGGGAGCAAGCTGTTACGGAATCCGGTGGTGGCGGCGGCGATTGCGGATGGACAGGCGCGCATGGCGGCGAAGCTGGAGGTTACAGCGGAGCGGGTGGTGCGGGAGCTGGCGAAGCTGGCGTTCTCCGACGTCAAGGACATTTTCGATGCGGAGGGGAATCCGCTGCCGGTGCATCGCATGAATGAGATGGCGCGGGCCGCGATTGCGGGGCTGGAGACGGATACCTGGCAAACCAAAGATGGTCCGAAGACGGTGACCACGAAGTTCAGGCTTGCGGACAAGGGGCAGAACCTTGAGCGGCTGGGGAAGCATTTGAAGATTTTTGGGGATCAGTCGTTTGGGGCGAGCGTGATTCCCGGGGCGGGCGGTTTGCCGGAGGGCTCGGAGATCAGGATTGTTCTGGTTCGGCCGGAGTAGCGGATGGAGATCCTGCTGCCGGAAGTGGCGAGTTTTCTGTTTGATCCGTGGCGGTTCAAGGTGATGTGGGGCGGCCGCGCGGGCATCAAGAGCTGGAGCATGGCTCGGGCGTTGATTGCGCAGGCGACGGAGCAGCCGCTGCGCGTGGCGTGCGGCCGCGAGACAATGAAGTCGATTGATGACAGCGTGCACAAGCTGCTGAGCGACCAGATCGACGATATGCGGCTGGGGCATTTGTTCCTGGTGCAGAAGAAGCAGATCATCGGCGCAAATGGAAGCACGTTCACCTACCACGGAATGCGGGACCGGAGCGTGCATAACATCAAGTCGCTGGAGAGCGTCGACCGGTTCTGGTTTGAGGAGGCGCAGAACGGCAGCCGGCAGAGCTGGAACACACTGATTCCGACGATTCGGAAGCCGGGCTCGGAGATTTGGGTGAGTTTCAATCCGGTGCTGGAGACGGATGAGACGTTTCAGCGCTTTGTGTCGGATCCGCCGAAAGGGGCGCGGGTGGTGAAGACGAGCTACCGGGACAATCCGTGGCTTTCGCAGGAGATCCGGGATGACATGGAAGATCTGAAGCGGCGCGATCCGGATGAGTTTGAGCATGTGTATGAAGGTACCTGCAGGCCTGCGGTGACGGGCGCAGTGTACAAGGACCAGCTGATTGCGGCGGAGAAGGAAGGGCGCATCACGCGTGTTCCGTACGACGCCTCGAGGCCGGTGGACACGTTCTGGGATTTGGGATTTGGGGACAACGTTTCGATCTGGTTTGCGCAGAGTGTTGGCTTTGAGTTTCGGCTGATTGACTTTGTGAGCGACTGCCAGAAGGACGTGGCCTATTACCTGGGAGAGCTGAACAAGCGGCCGTATACCTACCGCACGGCGTTTCTGCCGCATGACGCGAGGGCCAAGCAGCTGGCGGCGGGCGGGAGGACGGTGCAGCACCTGGTGGAGGCGGGCGGATACCGGGTGCGGATTGTGCCGAACCTGAGCATTGTGGATGGCCTGGCAGCGGTGCGAACGGTGTTCAACCGCTGCTGGTTTGATGCGGACAAGTGCGCGGACGGCGTGCAGGCGCTGAAGCATTACCGGTATGAGACGGATGAGGCGATGAGCGACAGCAAGCACCAGGTGTTCAAGCGGGAACCGGTGCATGACTGGTCGAGCCATCCGGCGGACGCGTTCCGGTACTTTGCGGTGTCGATCCAGGAGCCGGCGCGGGAGAAGGCGCGGGTGGAAGCGGAGCGGCCGCCGATGCGGGTTGGGGTGTGGTCGTAGGAACGGAAGGCGAGGCGAAGATGGCGAAGTTGAATGCGGAAGCGCGCAAGGTGCTGCCGGCGAATAAGTTTGGGGAGCCTGGGCAGCGCAAGTATCCGATGCCGGACAAGGCGCACGCTGCGGATGCGAAGGGCAGGGCCACGCAGCAGGTGAAGCGCGGCAACCTGAGCGAAGCGGCGGCGGATCGTATCCGCGCAAAGGCCAACAAGATTCTGGGGCAGTGAGAGCTCCCCGGCGGAATAGGGAAGAGGAGAGAGCGATGAACCAGGCAGAAGCGATGGACCTGAACGCGAAGTCGCGTGAGAAGAAGAAAGAGTTTGAGTTGCACCACGTGGAGATCCACCCGGAAAAGGATGTGAAGGGCCGGGTGGTGAAGGGCGGCGGCCACACGGTGCACACGGTGATGCGCGAAAAGGGCGAGGGGTACGGCGCCCGGCGTGAGGCGGAGAAGCCGTTTGGCGCGGGCGACCACGAGGAGATGCTGGCGCATGTGGCGAATGTGCTGAAGCTGCCGGTTCCGGGAGGAGCGGCAGACGACGGCGAAGAGCATGAGGGCGGCGGTCACACGCCGGCAATCGACTGATGGCCTGGAACGCGCCGATGATCCACGCGCTGCTGTTGCGGACGCCTGCGCCAAGCGCGGCGGTTCCGCTGAAAGTGACGATGGCGAACCGGCCGGCACGCAGCCCCAGCCCGCGCGGGATGAGTGCGGATACGACGAGCGGATATAATCGGGGCTGAGGGCTGCAATGAAGCACAGAGAATACTACGGAATTACCGCAGACCAGGCATACGCAGAGGCATGGCGGTTGCGGGAGCAGTACGACGAAGGCAAAGCTGCTCAGGATTTGGTTGGGCGACTTTTTGAGCTGCTTCTGCAAGTGAGTGTGCACGACCCGCGCTTAGGAGTTGAAAAAGTGAAGATGAGCAGAACGGTGATCATTACAGGCCTCGGACAGAGGGCGGACCCCACCTTAGAGCAAATCGTGGAGGGCCTGGCAAAACTTAGATCGATTTGCGTCTCCGACGGATGTCCGGAGTCTCAGCTTCGTGTCAAAATGGCGCGCGAATGGGTGAAATTTCCACTCCCATACTATGAGACCTCAGCAACGGTTGAATGGGAGTGCGCCAATTCCTAAGAAAGAACAGCCCGCGCGGGATGAGCGCGGATACGACGAGAACGACTACTGCGCGGGGAAGATACTGACGCGGAAGCTGTGGCAGATGCACCGGTAAAGGTGGGGCGGATGATTCAGGACGAAAAGCGGCGGCTGGAGAACGAGCTGACGGTGATGGGCCTGCCGGGGCTGGACGATCCGGCGCTGGTGCAGGTGATGGCCGATATTGTGAACGGCTATCCGATGCCCGGGGAGCGCGTGGGTTTCTTCTGCGAGCTGCTGAACGAGTGTGAAGGGGCACGGCGGCGGGAGATGTATGAGGCGATGCGGCCACGGCTTTTCTTTGCGGTCCCCAGCCTGGCGGCGTGCGAGGACATGATCGCCGCGAAGGCGGAGCGGATGATCCGGCCCAGGGGAATGCCGGCGCCGCTGAAAGAGGAACCGTTTGAGACGCGCGCAGTGGATATGGTGTGCGATGCGTGCGCTAAGACGGAGCGTTTTGAGGGGCTGACGACGGCGACGGCGCGGCTGGAAGCGCACAAGGCCGGGTGGGGACGCGGGCTGGAAGCGGGCACGGTGTTTTGCGCGAGCTGCCGGTTGGAGACGATGCCAGTGAAGGTGTATGGCGAGTCGTTTACGAAGAGGATGCATGGCTAACGAGACGAAAAACGGCCAGGGAATCTCCGCTGCGGATGAAGAGCTGCTGCGCAGGCTGCGCGAGGACTTTGCCTACGCGAAGTCGTATTGGCAGGAGAACTACGACGAAGCGGAAAAGGACATGGATTGTGTCCTGTGCATTCCTCCAGAGGACTTCAAGAACGACCGCGCGGGGCGGCCGTGCCTGTGGCCGGACGAAGTGAGCCAGTACGTCAACGCGACGAACAACAATCTGCGGCAGACGAAGCGTTCGATCAAGGTAAGCCCGCGCTCGGAAGACGCCAAGGATTCGGACGCGGAGCACCGGCAGGCGTACATCCAAGGCATTGAGTACGCGTCAAAGGCGCAGAGCATTTACTCGACCGCGTTTGAGAGCTGCGTGGAGTGCGGATTCGGGTTCTGGCGCGTGCACCTGGTGGTGACAGGCAAGAATGGGGAGCAGGAGCCGCGCATCAAGCGGATTCCGAACTGGGCGACGGTGTTTGTGGACCCGGATGCGCGCGAGTCGGATTTCTCGGACATGAACTTCTGTTTCGTGACGGACAAGATGCGCCAGTCGACGTTTGCCACGCGGTATCCGAAGGCGAAGAAGCGCAGCTTTGATGGTGCCGACATTGAGAAGGCTCCCGGGTGGCTGGATGGCGAGAACATCACGGTGGCGGAGTGGTGGACGCGGGAGAAGGTAACGGAGAAGGACGGCGAAACGCACCACGCGGTAACGCAGCGGATCACGAACGGGCTGGAGATTCTGGAAGAGAATGAGTGGATCGGGTCGTGGATTCCGATTGTGGGCTGCTTTGGGCTGGAGAAGTACAAGCGGGCCGGGGGAACGTCGAAGCGGGTGTTTCTGAGCCTGGTGCGGCGGGCGCGCGGTTCGCAGCAGATGTTGGCTTACATTGCGTCGCAGGAGGCGGAAGAGTTTGGGATGGCTCCGCGAGCTCCACTGCAGGGGTATAAGGGGCAGTTTGATGCCGACCTGCACCGGTACCTGAACAAGGTGCCGCAGGCGTATGTGGAGTTTCTGATTCCGGCGGATTGGGAGCCGCAATGGGGCCCTCCGCCGCTGCCGACGCGGCCGCAGTTTATTCCGAACGCGCAGGCCTACGAGATTGCCTTCGAGCGGTGGCGGCGGTCTATCCAGGCGTGCATGGGCGTGAATCCGCTGCCGACGAGCGCGCAGCGGCAGAACGAGAAAAGCGGCGTGGCGCTGGGCAAGATCCAGAGCCAGGAGTCGATCGGGAGTTTTCACTTCACGGACAACTTTGTGCGCGCGCTGACGAACACCGGCATCCAGCTGAACGAGCTGATTACAGAGCTGGCGAAGCTGGACAGCCTGCCGCAGCAACTGCTGGGGATTGACCAGAAGGGGCAGGACAAGGCGCTGCGTGTGGCGCCGCGGCCGAACGAGGAAGACGGGGAGCAGGAGCAGGGCGAAGGGCTGGCGGCGGATTCGCAGCACCTGCCGGAAGCGGACCTATTCTTTGCGCATCGCGGGGAGTTTGAAGTGGCGATCAGCGACGGGCCCAGCGACATGAGCCAGCGCGACGAGGTGAGCGAGTTTGTAGACACGCTGCTGTCGACGCTGCCGGCGCTGGGGCTGGAAGCGCAGCTGATGCAGAAGATCATTGCGATCGCGATCCGGCTGAAGAATGTGGGCACCTACGGCGATGAGATTGCCGACCTGCTGGCACCTCCGAACCAGGGCGATATTCCGCCGCAGGCGCGGGCAATGGTGATGCAGGCGCAGGCGCAACTGCAGCAGGCGATGGGCGAGGTCCAGCAGCTGCGGATGGAGAAGATGGGCAAGGTTGTCGAGATACAGGGACGCATGGCCCAGGCGGATAAGGACAACGAGACGAAGGTGCTGATCGCCGAGATTGAGACGAAGGCGCAGAACCTGCAGGAGCGAATGGCGGCCTACGAAGACATGATGGCCCAGTTCCACGAGCAGGCGCATGAGCAGGCGATGCAGTCGCAGCAGCAGCAGGCCGCGGCGCAGCAACAGCAGCAGGCGGCCGCGCAACAGCAACAGGCGGCCGCGCAACAGCAACAGGCGCAGCCGCAGCCAGCGACGGGGCAGTAACGACCCATAAGGAGAGACGAGTATGGACGACCTTGCCAGAGCATTTGTCGAGGATGAAGTGACGCGTCCGAAGCGGACGGACTTCCGCAGTTACGACCAGGACCAAATCGACAACTGGTTCACGTATCATCCGCCGACGCCGCAGAAGCTGGTGCAGTACGGCGAGCTTCGCGCGGAGGCGAAGAGATTTGCCGAGACGATCAACCGGCATGTGCCGGCGGGGCAGGACAAGACGGCTGTGATGCGCAAGGTACGCGAGGCGGTGATGACCGCCAATGCGGCGATCGCCTGCGCCGTGGAGTAGGGAAGATTGCAGATTGCGCGCCGTTCCCCTCCTTTCGGCGCGCAATGATCCGCAGGGCCGGAGCCCACCCAGTGTTGGACGGGCCCTGCGGAGGATTCCAGCGGAGGGGTTTGCGGGACGCACCGCATGAGTTTGGCAACACTCGCCGGCCCGGCGCAAGGGCAGAGGGAACGCATCATGGCAGAAGAGACGGCAGTTGCGGCATCGTCGGCCGCGGTAATGGAAGCCCCGAAGTTTACGCAGTTTGACGGCTGGAACGAGGATGGGGAACCGGTCGTAAGCAAGAAGGCACCCACGCAGGAGAAGCCGGTACGCGCGGAGTCGGCAACCGCTGAAGAAACAGAAACCGCAGGCGACACGAAGGTGGACGACGAGGCCGAGCACGCGGCCGCGAAGAAGCCGGAGACGCGCCGCAAACCGGATGCGGAGGCTCGGATCAAGGAGCTGTCTGCGCGCGCCAAGCAACTGGAGCGGGAGCTGGAAAAAGCCCGGAAGCCGAAAGAGACGAAGAATGCGGAGTCGTCGACCGCACGGCAGACGGACACCAGGCCAGCGACACCAGAGGCAGCGCCGGGAACGCGGCCGAAGCCGCAAGTGGGCGAGAAGGACGCAGAGGGAAAGCCCAAGTACGCATCGTACGAGGACTACACCGAAGACCTGATCGGCTGGAAGGCGGAGCAGATCGTTGCGAAGCAGGAGCAGGCCCGGCAGGCGCAGCAGCAACAGCAGGCGCTGAGCAAGCAGCTGGACGAAGCGCGCGGACGGTACACGGATTTCGATTCGGTTGCCAAGCCGCTGATCGAGGACATGCTGAAGCCGGAGATTTCGCGCGAAGTGTTTGCGGTGATCAACGATTCGCCGGTATTGGCGGATCTGCTGTACACGATTGGCGGTACGGCGGCGACGCGGGCTGATTTTCTGGAGGCCTGCCGGCACAACCCTGGGAAAGCGCTGCGCGTGGCCCTGCTGATGGAGCAGGAGATCGTGAAGGAGCTGGGCAAGGGGAAGGCGGCAGGGGTACAGGACGGCGCGCGGGAAACTGCCCCGGCAACCCCGAAACCACGAGCCCCGAAGCCACCCGCGGAAGTGGGCGGGCGCGGAGCGTCTGGGGAAGACGCTCTGATAACGGCGGCGAAAGCGCGGGACTTCCGCAGTTTTGATGCGGAACAAACCCGGCGCGCACTTGCCTCGCGCAGATAAGGCAAAGAAGGAAACCAGGTGCCAAACAATTTTGCAACAACCAACTGGGTCTCGATGAAGATCCTGTGGTTCTTGAAGAATTCCTACGAGATCGCGTCGATGTTCAACAGCGATTGGGAGTCGGAGTTCGGCAAGAGCTTTCCGGTGGGATCTTCCGTACAGATCAAGATGCCGCAGAGCTGGCTGGTGACGAGCGGCCTGGCGTATCAGGAGCAGGGTATTTCCCGCCTGGTGACGACCGTGAATCTCGACCAGATCCGGGGCATTCACTTTGGCTGGGACAGCTACGAGCGCCTTGTGAAGATGGAGCGCACGGAGAAGGAACTGGAAGAGTCCTACTTGTATCCCGCCGGGCAGCAGCTGGCGCAGCAGGTGGACAGCGACGCGGCCAACTGGGCGCGCTTGTGGACCAACAACGTGGTGGGCACGCTGGGCACGGACTCAACGACCATCGACTTTGCGCTGGCTGCTGAGCAGGTTCTGTTTGCCCTGAGCTGCCCGCAGGAGGGTGCGAAGCACCTGTGCCTGTCGAGCAGCCTGAACCGGAGCTACGTCAAGAACAACGTGACGCAGTTCAACCCGGCTCCGGAGATCAGCCGCATGTTCCGCAAGGGCGTGATAGGCACGGCCGGCGGCTGGGAGTGGTACCGGTCCAACTCGCTGGTATCGCATACCGTTGGCACCGCGCCGACGGGTGGCGTGACCGTGGTGGGCGCAGGCCAGAGCGGAGCGGCGCTGGTGGTGACCGGAACCAACGGGCAGACGATCAACCCCGGCGACAAGTTCACGCTTGCCGCTGTGAATGCGGTGAATCCGCGTACACGCGTCAAGAGCCCGTTGGGCCTGAAGCAGTTTGTGTATGCGGGCGGCGCACCCTGGATGCTGACGGGCGGAAACGACACGATTCCGATTTCCCCGGCGATCTTTGGGCCTGGCTCCCAGTACCAGAACGTGGACGCGTTGCCCGCGAATGCGGCGGCTTTCACGTTTTTCCCGGGAACCACGACTCCCTCGGGCCTGACGGGAACGATCAGCCTGGGACTCTCGAAGTATGCCTTCGCGAAAGCCTTTGGCAAGTTCGAGAATCCGGAGTCGGTGGAGCGCGCAGAGCGGGCAGAGGATCCGGAGACGGGCGCGTCGATCGCGTTTGTCAGGGCCTGGGACCAGTTCAATCGCAAGATGACGAACCGCTTCGACATCTGCTACGGATTCGGGAACCTGTATCCCGATGCCGGCGCAGTGGCGGTGGCCGGGGCCTAACCTTTCCGATTCAGCAGATGGGGCACGGGGCGGCTGATGGCCGCCGCGCTGCCCTGGAGGAACTTGACCTTGAAGAGCATGAAGACACTCTTTCTTTCTCTGATGGTACTGGCCTTTGCCTCGGCATTGCCGGCGCAGACCATCCTGACGAACACCACGCTGGCGTCGGCGGTGGGGAACACTGTTTCCTCGGCGTTGACGACGGGCAACCTGGGCGTTGTGAACTTGACCTCCGCGACGGGCGTGACCGCGCCAGTCGCCAACTCCGGCAACATCGCCACCATTTCCACGTCGGGCGGCTCGAGCTACCTGTATGTGGATCGCGAGCTGATGCAGGTGGAGTCTGTGAGCGGGACATCGGTGACCGTGATCCGCGGCGTGGGGTCGACTTCGGCCGCCTCGCATGCTTCGGGAGCGGTGGTGTTTGTGGTGCCGGCAGCGGCGGCCGCAAGCTGGCCGAGCCCGATCGGCAATACGGACTTTGGCCCGCATGGAAGCTGCACGCGGACCAATGAGCTGTATCTGCCGCGCATCGCCTTCACGTCGGGGAATATCTCCGACTGCGTGGGCGGCCAGTGGATCAACGGAGACGCCTCGCAGACCACGCGCACGACGTTCTGGAAGGCCAGCTTCCCGCCAATCGGGGCGCAGGCCAACACCGGAGCGCTGGGAACCAGCACGGCGACCACGGCGGCCGAGCTGTACTGCGTGGAAATCGACATGCCGTTCAGCCG
Organism: uncultured Acidobacteriota bacterium; assembly: GCA_903832295.1. Taxonomy (GTDB): domain Bacteria; phylum Acidobacteriota; class Terriglobia; order Terriglobales; family Acidobacteriaceae; genus TOLSYN. The sequence goes on along the minus strand of CAILAZ010000237.1, from coordinate 12,842 downwards.
CCTGGTGACGGGCCTGGCTCCGCATATTGGGGCAACGGGCGGCACGGACAAGTGGATTGCCGCGCTGTATGACAGTAGCGGGAATCTGGTGGCGAACAGCGCGGTGGCCGGTACGACAGTGGGCGCGACGGCTTACGCCTTCCAGTCGCTGCCGTTCACGAGCCCCTACTATGTGGTGGGCCCGGCGCAGTATTACGGCTGCGTGATGTCGAACGGGACCACGGCGACGCTGGATCTGGTGAAGACGGGTACCGGGGACCAGATCCTCACGTACAAGTCGGCATCGGCAGGCACCTTCGGGACGCTGCCCAGCTTCACGGCACCCACGGGGTTCACGACCCTGCAGGGACCGTGGCAGCTGATGTACTAGCGCGCAACCAACCATAACCCGGGCGGCTTGACGGCCGCCCCGCACCTCTCAACAAGAAGGAGAGAGTATGGGTTTTGCTGTGATGTCAGAGCATGTCCGCATTGAAGCTGCGGAGGAGAAGCGGATTGAGGCGGCGATCGAGGCCCTGAAGGCCGACAACCACGCCCCCCGCGAGATTCAAGTGAAGCTGGTGCTGAGCGTGCACCATGAGTATCCGAAGCATGTGGTGGTGGGCAAGGACGAAGAGGGCAAGCCGGTGACGAAGCTGGTGCATTCGATCGAAGAAGAAGCCAGCGCAGTGGTGAAGCCGGGCGGCGAATAGCCGCAGCACGAACAGAAGATGCAGCAAAGGCCGGGCGGTGGGAAGCCGCCCGAATTTCAAAAAAGGAGACGAGTATGCCGACAGCGATTGACGAAGAACGGTTCCAGCACCAGGAAACGCTGGATATGAGCAAGCCGCAGGGAACGACGCATGGACTGCCTGTGAAGCAGATTCCGCACCTGGAGTATCCGCGCGCGGTCTACAAGCATCCGACGCAGCCATACCGGGAAGTGTTGCACCGCAACGTGAACCACGAGGTGGTGGAGCGGGAGCTGGTGGCGACCGAGCACCTGGTGCATGTGTGCGAGAACGCGGCCGAGTACAAGAAGAAGCTGAGCGAGGGATGGGTGAGCGATCCCTACATCATGCAGGCCCCGCCGGACCTTACCGAACACCTGTATGGCAAGCCCGCGGAAGGCGGCAAATAAGTGCCCGTCACCTTCAATGGCTCGAGCGTGACCGCACGGGCTGCCGACCTGATTCAGTCGGCGGCCTACGAGATAGGCGCGTTTGCGCCGGGCGAGGCGGTGGCGGCTGCCGAAGCGCTGTGGGCGCTGGAACTGCTGCAGCGGATCATCGACCAGTGGAACGCGAAACGGTCGATGATCTATGCGGTGGAGTTTGACCAGTACACGCTGACGGCGAATCTGGGGCCGCACACGATTGGGCCGACGGGCGTGCTGAAGACGGGGGCGGCGGCGAACTACCGGCCGGTGCGCGTGGCTTCAGCAAGTTTCGTGCTGAATCCGGGTGGCGCGACGGCGGTGGATCTGCCGGTCCAGATGCGGGACAAGGACTGGTGGGCGGCCAATCCACTGAAGGCGATGACCAGCAGCATTGTGACGGATTGTTACTACGAGCCGTCTTCGCCGAATGGACAGCTGAACTTCTTCCCGATCTGCAACACGAACGGGGTGGTGCGGCTGGAGCAGTGGAGCGGGCTGGCGCAGGCGCTGACGCTTCAGACGCAGCTGGGGCTGGTGCAGGGATATTGGGAAGCGCTGGTGACGACGCTGGCGGTGGCGATGTGCCCGAGCTTTGAGAAGCAGCCCTCACCGGTGCTGGAGGCCAGGCAGGCGAGCGCCATTAAGACGATTTTTGAGAACAACAGCCATGCGCCGCGGATCGACACGGCGGCGGGTATGCCGGGCAGCGCCGGGACGGGGCGGCCGGACTTCAACTTCCTGACGGGGATGCGAAACTAGATGGCACGCTTCGGATTTGTTGGGCCAACCTACACGTCGCAGTCGATTCTGGCAGACAGCCAGCGGTGCCTGAACTGGTATCCGGAGATGATCGAGAGCGGACAGGGCGAGTCGCAGATGGCGCTGTACCGGACGCCCGGGCTGTCGCTGTTTGCGGCGATTGCCGGGCCGGTGCGGGGATGCCTAGCGGTGACGGCCGGCCCGAACGCCGGCGTTTCCTACTGGGTGGGCGCGGGAAATCTGTACCAGATGACGGTGGCGGGCGCGGTGACGAACCTGGGGCCGGTGGGCAACGATTTCAAGCGTGTCTCGATGGTGACGAACGGCAGCGCGGGGAACCAGCTCTGCATCTGTTCGGCGGGCGAGATCTACATCTACAACCTGAGCGCGCTGCAGCCATGCGGGGCGATCGGGCTGGCGCCGAAAACACTCTCGGGCACGATGGGCGGGTTACAGGGGTTTGCCGCGAAGGTGGTGTTCTGCGACGGGTACTTTAACGTGTATCTGGCTGGGACCAACAAGTTCCAGGTGTCGGCGCTGGAGGACGGGACGACGTGGAACCCGCTGAGCGTGCAGCAGGTGGAAGTGTTCCCGGAGAACATCGGCGGGATGATCGTGTCGTACCGGCAGCTGTGGATATTCGGCCAGGACGGTCACGCGCAGGTGTACTACAACAGCGGCGCGAATGCGTATACGCCTTTTGATGTGATTGGCGCGGGCGGCGTGGGGTTCATGGAAGAGGGCATCGACGCGCCTGAGTCTCTGTGCCTGCTGGATAATGCGCCGTTCTGGATTGGGGGCAACGGCAACGGGGCGGGGATTGCGTGGCGGGCGAATGGATACACGCCGATGCGAGTATCGAACCACGCGGTGGAGGCCACCTGGGCGACGTATCCGCAGAAGACGTCGGACGCGGTTGGCTACAGCTACCGGGACCAGGGGCACACGTTCTGGGTGCTGCGCTTCCCGAGCGCGAACAATGGGTTTGGCGCGACGTGGGTGTACGACACGGCGACGCAGATGTGGCATGAGCGGGGCTACTGGAGCCAGCAGGGGCCGACGGGCTACAGCGCGCACCTGTCGACGTGCCATTGCTTTGCGTTTGGGAAGCACCTGGTGGGCGACTGGAACAGCGGCAACGTGTACGCGATGGACATTGCGTATATGAACGACAACGGCGCTGCGATCCGGCGGCTGCGGCGTGCTCCGCACGTGGCGACGGAGAGGCAGTGGATCACCTTCCACGAGCTGGAAGTGGTGATGGATGTGGGCGACGGGCCGATTCCGCCGTTTGTGGATGGGGCCGGGAATGCGCGCGGACCGCAGGCGATGCTGCGCTGGTCAAACGACGGCGGCCGGACATGGGGCAATGATCACTGGATGGATGTGGGGCAGGCGGGGCAGTACACGGTGCGCGCACGCTGGCTGCGGATGGGCCGGGCGCGCGACCGGGTGTATGAGCTGGTGGTGAGCGATCCGATTCCCTGGCAGATTATCGAGGCCGACCTGAGGGCCACGCCGGGCTTTGACGAGCCGACTGAGCGGCTGAGCAAGATGTACGAGAAGATGACCTAACCGTGAGCTGAGAGGCGGCGATGGCGAATACGGCGAAACCGGTGTTTGCGGCGATGGCCTACACGGATCCGCAGACGGGGATGCTGACGGCCGGGGCGCAACAGGCGCTGGCGCAATGGCAAAGCACGATCAACAGCCTGCAGGCGCAGGTGACGGCACTGCAGGCGCAGGTTGCGTCGCTGCAAAAGGGGACAGGGAAATGAAGCGAGTGGCGTGGATGGTGTTGCTGATGCTGGCGGTGGGAAGCGCGGCCGCGCAGGTTGCGGTGTCTCCCTTCAAGAGCCCGCATGTAACCTTTACGGATGCCAACGGCGTGGCGCTGGCGGGCGGATGCGTGTTCACGTACACCGGGGGCACGTCGACGCCGCTGGCGACCTACACGGACTATACGGGGGGAACGGCAAACAGCAACCCGGTACTGCTGGACGCGACGGGCAGCGCGAACATCTGGTTTGGCCCCTACACCTACAAACTGGCGATCTGGAGCAATGGCGGCACGAACTGCGCCAGCGGCGCGCTGCAATGGACAGTGGACCAGGTGCCGGGGAATGTGTACAACAACGCGACGATCAGCGGGGGCGCCTGGACGGGCGGCACGATTACCGGCGCGGCGGTGAGCGGCGGCACGATCACGGGCGCGGCGATCGCGAACAGCACGGTGGACTCCACGCCGATCGGGCAGACGACGCCGGCGAGCGGATCGTTTACCAGCGTGGCGAGCGCACTGGATGCGATGACGTTCAGCGCGACGCCGATCTTTCCGGCGGGCGCTTACGGCTACTTTACGATGACCCTGACGAACAATGTGACCTCGAGCTCGATTACCGGGGGAACGAACGGCCAGCAGGCGACCTGGAACATTTGCCAGAACGGAACGGGCCAGCTGGTGAATGGAATCACGACGGGGTTCACCTTCGCGTGGCCGTCGAGCTTCACGAATCCTCCGGTGATCAATCCCACGCTGAATGCTTGTACGGTGGTGCAGGCCTACTATAACGGCGGGTACTGGTACGCGATTGCGACGACGCCGCAGGTGGTGTATGGGAACTTTGATGCGGTTCCGTACAGTGCGACGCCGATCTTTCCAGCTGCGAGCTATTCGAACTTTTCTCTGACGCTGACCGGTGCGGTGACCTCGAGCACGATCACAGGCGGGGCGATCGGGCAGATTGTGACGATCGACGTCTGCCAGAACGGGACGGGCGGGAATACGTTCCTGTGGCCCACGAACTTCCTCAACGCTCCGCCGGTGTCGATCAGCGCCAGCAGCTGCACGGGCGTGGCGGCGGTGTACAACGGAACGAACTGGCTGACGGTCTCCAATAGCTCGGCAACGACCACGACGCCGCTGACGGGCAACCTGGACCAGATCCCCTTTACGTCGACGCCGATTTACTCCGCGGCGGGATACAGCGCCTTTGCCATGACGCTGAGCGGGAACGTAACCTCGAGCTCGATTGCGGGCGGGACGACTGGGCAGCTGATCTCGGTCGCGCTCACGCAGGGTTCTTCGACGACGACGGCCCCGTCCGGTTCGCTTACCTCTTCGACGCTGACCACTGGCGGAAACCTGCCGGGTACGACGACCTATTACGCGAAGTGCGCCTACCTGTACGGGCTGGTTGAGTCTCTGCCAAGCTCGGAGGGAAGCCAGCTTACGGGATCGGGCGCGTCCAACAGCATCACCTGGAACTGCCCGGCGGGCGGCGTGACGGTAACCGGGTACAAGTTCTACATCGGGACAGGAACCGGCGCGGAGAATTACTTCTTCACCACGTCCAGCAGCTCCTATATCCAGATTGGCATTCCTTCGACGGGAACGCCGGGAATCCCGCTGACGGGCAGCACATACAGCGTTGTGTGGCCCTCGAACCTCATCAATCCCCCCATCATGACCACGGGCATCGGCGCGACGACCGGAGTGATTGCCGTATACAACGGAACGAACTGGGTGGCAGTGGGCACGACGGGCAGCGGGCAGACGGGCGTGACGTGCGCGGGCGGAAACTGCTACCGCCAGAACAGCGACGGAAGCTATGACGAGTGGGGAACCACGCCGACGTTTGGCGGGGCGACGGGCGGAAGCGTCTCGATGACCTTCCCGCACGCGTTTACGAACGTGGGAAGTATTGTGGTAGTGTTCAGCCCGAACTCCTGCGATGGCGGGACTACGGGCGCATACTGCGCGGGGAATCCCGGAGGCAGCGCAAACAACGTTTACGCGTGCGGCATCAGCGCCATCAGCATTACCGCGCCCACTGTCTTTTACACCTCGAACAACACCGTGACCTCGGGTTCATCGTGCTCCTGGAGGGCATCCGGATACTGATGACAGCACTCGACATAATCGAAATTCGCACGGACAGTACAGTGGTTCCGGAAACGCCGATCGACGCGCTTGGCATGGACTCGCTGGAGTTTCTGGAGCTGCTGGTGGAGCTGAACATTCCGGTGGAGAAGTCGGCGCAGATGGAGACGGTTGCCGACCTGATACGGGAGGCACGCTGATGGTGACAATCCAGGTGGAGCGATGGGCGCAGTTCTACCCGGACAGCAAGGCGATCTTTCCGGAGCACTGGAGGGAGCTGGCCCTGCATCAGGGGGAGATTCCGATCTCGATTGACGAGGGGAAGTACAGCAACCTGGACCACCTTGGTATTCTGCTGATTCTGACGGCGCGGGATGAGGGCAAGCTGGTTGGCTATTACCTGTGGTTCCTGATGCCGCACCCGCATTACTCCGCCTCGGGGCCGATGGGGCTGACGGATATGTATTTCATTCTGCCCGCGTACCGGAACGGGCTGGGCACGAAGCTGTTTGTGGAGAGCGAGCGGGAGCTGCGGAAGCGCGGCATTGTGAAGGCGATCACCTCCTGCAAGGTACATGAGGACCATACGCGGATGCTGGAGCTGCTGGGCTGGACTTTTTCAGACAAAACTTTTGTGAAGCTGCTGAAAGGCGGTCGCTGATGTCAGTAACGGGCGGAATCATGGCGGGGATTGGCGCGGCGGGCGCGCTGGGCAGCTCGGCGATCGAGGCGAACGCGGCCGGGAATGCGGCGTCGACGCAGGCGAATGGCGCTGAGAAGGCGGCACAACTGCAGGCGCAGATGGGGCAGGAGTCGCTGGGATACCAGAACTACCAGTACCAGCAGGACGCGGCGAACCAGCAGCCGTGGCTGCAGGGGGGCGCTGAGGGGCTGTCGTCGCTGGAATACCTGCTGGGACTCCAGAACAGCGCGACGGGAGCGACAGGGGCCAATGGAAGCGCGGGAACGGGGCCGCAGTCGCTGAGTATTCCAGGTGTGAATGGGACCGTGGATATTCCGGGCGTGAAGGGCTTGCAGGCGAGCCCGAACACGAGCCTGGGCGCTTTTGGGTCGCTGATGAGCGCTTATCCGGGAGGGCAGTTTCAGGCGCCGACGGCGGCGCAGGCGGCGGCGTCTCCGGGAGAGCAGTTTGCCCTGCAACAGGGCGAGGGCGCAGTGCAGGCTGGGGCGAGCGCGAACGGATCGCTGCTGACGGGCGGGACGCTGAACGCAGAGCAGCAGTTTGGGCAGAACCTGGCGAACACGAACTACAACAACGTATACAACCAGGCGCTGCAGACCTATGGCACAAACTACAACACCTGGGCGAACAACCAGGCGAACCAGTTCAACCGGCTTGCGGCGCTCTCCGGCATGGGTCAGACGAGCGCCCAGCAGCTGGGGACGGCGGGAATGCAGAGCGCCCAGCAGGTGGGCAACACGCTGATGAACACCGGCCAGCAAGTGGGCCAGCAGTACAACAACGCGGCCGCGGCGACGGCCTCGGGATACATGGGGCAGGCGAACGCCTGGGGACAGGGAATCAGCGGAGCGGCGAACAGCATAAGCCAGATGATGATGCTGAACCAGATGATGGGGCAAGGGCAGGGGCAGGGCGCGGGGAGCAATCCGTTCACCAATTTGAACCAATACGGCGGCCCGATGCAACAGCAGTACAGTGACCCAACCGCAGGACTGATGTTGCAGTAAGGAGACACGATGGCGACGATTCCTCTTCCGGCGCTTCACGGAGCGCCGATCCAGCAGCCGACGAGCCCGCTGGAGATATACGGGCAGATCATGGGCATCCAGAACCAGCAACAGCAGATGCAGCAGCGCGCCGCGATGGCTCCGCTGGAGCAGCAACAGGCGCAACAGGCTGTACAGTCTGGGAAGCAGGTGCTGGACGCGCGCGCGGCGTTGAACAAGGCGTATTCCAACGCGGTGACGACGGACGCCAACGGAAATCAGACGTTTGACAGCGACAAGCTACAGCAGGGGCTGGCGAACTCCCCGGCAGCATACCAGTTGCCGGATGTGATGAAGGGAATTACGGAATTCCATCAAGCGAAGATGAACCTGCAAAAGACGGCGCAGGATCTGCAGGTGCAGTCGCAGGACATGCTGGGATCGGCCGCAGCGGCGGTGAAGGCGGCGAACTATGACCCGACGCTGGCGCACAGCCTGCTCGATTCTCTGCCGCAGTCGCCGCAGCTGGCGCAGATCCGGCATTCGATCGACAACAACCCGGACCAGTTCCGGCAGATGGTGGATTCGGCGATCCAGAACTCTCCCAAGCAGCGGGAGCTGGCGGCGGCCGACCAGACGGCGGCAGCGCGAACGCTGACGGCGCAGACGGAGAAGAGCAAGCTGGACGCGTCGATGAATCCGCAGAGCTCACTGTATGCGCCGAGCCAGGCTGCGGTGGCGCTGGGGACGGCATCGGGAGCGGCGGCGATACAGGCTGGGGAAGTGAGGCAGGCGGCGGCGAAAGCCGGGGCGGAGGAGTCGGCGCGGATGCCTGGGGAGATGGCGCTGGAGAGGCAGCGGCAGGCGCTGAGCCAGGGAGATCCGAACGCCGCGGCGCAGCTGCTGGTGAATGGAGACGCCACGCTGTCTGAGCTGAAGTCGAGGGGCGCGACGCCGGATTTCATCCAGAAGGCCTTGAGCGGGGCTCACCAGATAAGCGGAGGGCAGTACAACGCGCAGCAGGCAGACGCGCAGTTCCAGGTGGCGAAGTCGCCGGCGAATGTGGCGTTCTTTGGGTCTGCGAAGTCGTTGACGGACAAGGGCGGGACTCTGGATCAACTGGCGGCGGCCGGCAAGGATTTGCCGGGCGGGGTAATTCCGGCGTTCAACAGCATTGCGGACTGGGAGAAGGCGGCAACCGGCAGCGGGCCGACCGCGAAGTATGCGTCTGTGGCGCTGGGCGTGGCCGACGACTACAGCAAGGTGATGGGCGGAGGCCAGGGCAGCGACACGTCGCGCACGCAGGCGCTGAACCTGATTGGCGCGAAGGCGAGCCCGGAGCAGCGCATGGCGGCGCTGGAGGGGATACGCGGGGCGGTGGGTTCGCAGATGAACTCGCGCATTGGAAGCAACCCGGTGCTGGGGCGAATGTATGGGACGGGGACAAGCGGCGGAAGCCAGCAGCCGCAGGCGGCAGCGCCCGTGACTGTGACGGCGCCGAACGGGAAGGTGTACACATTCAGCGACCAGCAATCCGCTGACACCTTCAAGCAAAAGGTGGGGATGCAATGAGTACAGCGTCTATTGATTACGACGCACTGGCGAGGCAGTATGGGGGAACCCCGGTGGCGAGTGCGTCCGCGCAGGGCGGCGGCGGCCGTGCGTCTGAAATCGACTATGACGCGATTGCAGCGCAACATGGGGGCAAGCCCGCTGCGCCGAGCCTGGACGCGAATCCGCAGGGGCAGGGGACGTATCCGATGTGGGATACGGCGGGGAAGCTGCACGCCATACCCTACTCTCTAGTGCCGGTGGCACACGGGCAGGGGTACCAGTTCGATACGAACCCGATCAAGGACGCGGCGAATGCCGGGCGCAACGGGCTGACGCCTTCGCAGGCCTTTCTGAAAGACGAAGCCGCCGATCCGAACCGGGTAGGCGGGACAGGCATGGCGATGGCTCCGGCGGGGGCGCAGCGGAGTGCTCCTGCCGAGCCTGCCTCGAGGCAGGAGAGCCTGCAGAGGCTGGGCGACGCGGAGACGAACGCGGGACTGCCGATGCGGGTGTTGACCGGGGCGATGAAGGGCGCGGCGACCATGGCGCGTCCGGTGGTCGACGCGATGAACCTGGGCGCGGGCGGGAACACGCCTGCGGAACAGAGTTACATGCTGGAGGGACGGACCCCGGCCGAGACGGCGGCCAAGGTGGGCACGATGGGGGCGATGATGGCCCCTGCGGCCGTGGAAGCACCGGTGGCGACGGCGCTGGGCCTGGCGGGAGGGACGGCGGCAGGATATGCCGGGACGGCGGCGGCGAATGCGCTGGGAGCGGATCCGCGCACGAGCGCCGTAGTGGGAGACGTGACGGGGCTGGCGGGAGGCGTGGCGGCGGGAGCGGAGCTGCCGAAGATGATGCCGGAGGCGGTGCGTAACGGAACGTTACCGTCGGCGTGGGACTGGGCGAAAAATGCGCCGCGCGCGGTGATGGCGGGGGATGTGAATGCGCCGATTCCGGGGCTTGAGTCGGAGTTAACGCCGGCGCAGCGGTACGCGTCGATGCGGAATATGGGGATGCAGCCAAGCGCGGCCGAAGCGACGAACTCCACGCTGCTGAACATTGCGCAGCGGGTGAACGAGAACAGCCTGACGGCGGCGCGCACGTATGCGGATGCGCGGGCGGCAAATGTGAAGGCTCTGAACGACTACACAGACCACACGCTGGATGCGCTGTCGCCCGTGAGCCCAGAGGAAGGCGGCGCGGCGGTGCAGAAGGGGCTGCTGGGAGCGCACGCGGATCTGAAGGCGGCCACGACGGACGCATACCGGGGTCTGGATGCGCAACTGGGCGACACGCCGCTGGCTGGCGCCAAGGGGTTGCGGGAGCTGGCGCAGCAGATTCTGGAGCAGAATGCGCCCTATTACAAAGCACACCCGGAGCTGGAACCGACGAAGGCGATGGCGATTGTACGCGACCTGGCGGGAGCCAAGGGAAGCCCGCGAACGGGGCCTGCGGTGATTCCAGGCTTTGGACCTGCGCCGGCGGCAGCCGAGCCCGCGGCCGCTCCGCTGCTCACTTACAGTGAACTGCACCGGCTGCGCTCGGACCTGCTGGACTTTAACAACACGAATCCAGACCTGGTGAAGAACCAGGCGAATGGATGGATCTCGCAGTTGGCGGGAGCGGCCGATCATGCGATCACCAACAGCGAGGGAGCGTTGTCGCCGGACCAGGTGGAGAGGTTCCGCAATGCGAACGAGGCCTGGAAGTTCATGAAGGACACGTTCGACAATCCCTCGCACCCGTTCTATCAAGCGGTGCGCACGCCGTCGCCGTCGACGCTGGTGAACGGCACCTCGGGGATTGCGCGGACGCCGGAGATGGCACAGTCGCTGGTGAATGCGCTGGGAGCCGACGGGATTGGGCCGGTGCAGCGCGGCGTGGTGGAAAGCCTGTTGAAGACGACGAAAGAAGGCGGATACAACTTCAAGACGTTTCAGGGGCAGTGGAACAAGCTGAAGCCGGGCGTGCGCGACGCCCTGTTTACGCCGGAGCAACAGCAGCACTTTCAGGATATCGGGAACGCGGGTACGCTGCTGCACGAAGAGATCAACCCGAGCGGCACGGCGAAGCTGGGGCAGGGACAGGCGGAGATGGGCGCGGGTGGCGTGGCGGTGGGCGGGGCGCTGATGGCGCACCCGGCTCCGCTGGCGGCGACGGTGGCTTACCATGCCGGGCAGTACGGACTGGGACGGCTGATGAACAGTCCCACCTTTGTGGATTGGCTCATGCAGGGCAGGGGATTTGAGCCGGTTGGCGGTGGATCGCCGGGGTCGTTGCCGGAAGCGCAGGCATTGGCGGCGGGAGCGGGGGCGCCGGTGGCTCGCGGTCCGCACACGGGACCGGATGGACAACCGAACTTTTACTCGGACGCGTATTTGAAATCGAAGGCGGCGTTTGATGCTGCGCGGGGGCAGAATGAGTAGGGCGCCCTAATCGCGGCCGGAGTTTCGCCAGGAACCGGGAGACCCTGGGGCGCTGCCGGCGAGCTGCGCAGCTACCTCTTCTTTGATGAGCTGGCGGATTTCCTCGAGTTTCTGACGGGCGATCCGTTCCTGCTGCAACTGGCTGGCGTGAAAGGCCGCTGCTTCGGCACGGGCTCGGGAGTCGTCTCCGCGCACTTTGCGCTCCCAGGCTTTGTCGGCGGCCTCTTTGTCGCGAAGGGCTTGAGCTAACTGCCGCTTGCGGTAGATGGGGCAGTAGAACAAAGAAACGAGGGAAAAAAGGCAGAACAATGCCCATAGGGAGAGCAACAACTGACCGATGCGTATGACGAAAAGGGAAAACATGAGTCACCTCCGAAAGTCGACGGGATGAGTGGCAAGCGGCGCGTAGAGGGCGTGGAAGGCGGCCATGGCGGCGGCGCGCAGGGCGGCGGAGCGTTGGAAGTGGACGCTCTGCATCTTTTCGCCCTGGGCGTTTGAGCAGGGGCGGCCGGTGCGGGCGTGGCAGGCGGGGCAGGCGGTTTGGTATTCGCGGCGGATTTTCAAGGTGTTTTCCTCCGCATCTATTGTTAACCAACAGCGCAGATGCGTCAAACGAAAAACACGAAAAGGGGCCTTGTTACCGGGATTTTGGCTGGTGCGCTGGGCAAGCGCCGCGGCGCTCGCGGGCGGAGCAGAGCTTGCCGCATTTGGGACAGGGCGCGATGACAGCAGGCTTGCCCTTGAAGGTTTTGCGCATGGCGGCGAGAGCTGCCCCGGGGCTGAGTGAATTGCTCATGCCGATACGTTAACGCAGATGTGCAGCAAAATCAAGCAGCGACAAAGGATAACCGATGATAAAGCGATTGTTGGGAGGGCTGGCGTTGTGGTGCGCGCTGGCAGCCATGGCCGGTGCGCAGAATACGACGACGTTTGGCAATATTGTGAGCCAGGGGGCGCCATGTGGCAGCTCGAACTGCGTGTACTACGAACTGCCCCCGGGGACGCCGTGGGTGACGGTGACGGTGACCGGAACCTGGGCGGGCACGCTGGAGATGGCGACGACGAGTGCGGCGAACGCCAACTACAGCAACCTGAGCACGCTGAGCTGGACGGTGCTGGCGACGGAGACGGCAAACGGCAGCTGGTCGGCGTCGACGGGCGGGGCGACGTATCTGCGGGTGCGTGCGCCGATCTGGACGAGCGGCATGGCGCAGGTGGCGATGGCGAGCGCGGCCGCGGCGGGCGCGAATCCGGTGTATCCGGGCGTGCTGACGGCCGGCGGCGGGATTGTGGCGCAGGGAGCGGGTGTGACCTTTCCGGATGGAACGACGCAGGCGTCGGCCGGGACTTTGGCTGGATGGACGGTGACCGGCAGCGGATCATCGCAGGT
>CAILAZ010000236.1 GCA_903832295.1 uncultured Acidobacteriota bacterium | reverse complement strand
TTCCTTGTCATTGACATGGTCGTCGCCTCCATCACCACCTCGGTCGGCATGATGCAGCTTCCACCGGTCGTCATCTCCACTCCGCTCAAGCTCCTTCTCTTCGTCATGGTCGATGGCTGGAATCTTCTCGTCGGCTCCCTGATGCGCAGCTTCGCCTGAACCTATGCCCCTCGAACAGGTCATCCAACTCGGACGCACCACTCTTGAGTACGCCATTCTCGCGGCTCTGCCCCTGCTCGCCATTGCCACCATCGTCTCCGTGGTCATCAATATTCTTCAGGTGCTCACCAGCATTCAGGATCAGACGGTCTCTACTGTTCCGCGCCTGCTCGCCACTGCCGTCAGCGCCATGCTTCTGCTTCCCTGGATGCTGCGCCATCTTGCCGCTTTCACCATTCACCTGTTTTCGGACTTCCGGCCCCTGCTCCAATGAATCCGCTCGCCGCTGGCTTCCCGGCTCTCAACCTCAATGACCTCGCCCATTCTGTCTCGCTCGAGTCCATGCTCGCCGCCGCCGTTTTCCTTGGCCTGCGCGTCTCCGGACTCCTGCTCTTTGCGCCCGGCCTCAGCAACAACGCCGTTCCCGCGCGTGCCAAGGCCGCGCTCGTCACCCTCTTCGTCGTTCTCCTCTGGCCCGTCGTGCCTCTTCCGCCCATGCACGCCTCGCCACTCCAGTGGGCCGGCATCGCGCTCAACGAGCTCGTTATCGGCATCCTCGTCGGACTGCTTCTCAGCTTCATCTTTGACGCCGCGCAATTTGCCGGACAAGTTCTCGGTATGCAGATGGGCTTTTCCCTCGTCACCATGCTGGACCCGCAGACCCAGGCAGACTCCGCCGTCCTCTCCGTTTTCTACCAGACCATCGTTCTCCTCATCTTCTTCGCCCTTGACGTCCATCACTGGATCCTCCGCGCCCTTGTCTCCAGCTTCTATTACCTTCCCGCCGGACAATCCGTTCTCACCCCCGGACGCATCCACGCCGTCCTCCACACCGCCGGGGCCATCTGGATTCTGGGACTGCAGATCGCAGCACCCGTCCTTATCGCCACCGTGGTTGCGGATTTCATCCTGGCCTTTATCGGGAAAGCCTCTCCGCAGTTACCCGTGCTCTTCGTCGGTCTCTCGGTTAAGTCGGTCTTAGGAATGCTCGTATCCATAGCGGCCATGGCAGCCTGGCCCCGTTTCTTTTCGCTTCAGTTCGCCAACGCCGTTCGCTGGAGCGAGCAGATGCTTCACCTCACCACTTAGGGAAACCGCACCATGGCCCAGGACAACAAGACCGAGAAAGCAACCGAGCATCGCCGCCAGAAGGCGCGCGAAGAAGGTCAGGTTGCGCGTTCGCGAGAACTCAGCGCCACTGCCGCCATGCTCGCCGGAGTTCTCGTCCTCGTTGCCCAGGGTCCCGCCGACCTTCTCAACTGGCGCCGGTTCTATTCCGCCGTCCTCGATCACGCCGTCCGCGAAGAGCTCTCCATCGCCACGCCGCTCTTTGGCTGGACCGCCCAGCTTGTCTTTCAGTGGGCGTGGAGGCCGCTGGCCGCCGCCTGCTTTGTTGCCGTCCTCGTCTCTCTCTCTCAGGGCGGAATCGTCTTTGCCCCCAAGCTTCTCTCGCCCGACATCTCGCGTATCAATCCCGCTAAGCGCCTGGGACAGATATTCAGCCTCACCACGGTCGTCCAAGTTCTCAAGGCGCTCGTCCCCGGCTCGGCCATCGTCTTCATCGCCATCGGAATCTTCCGGCGCGAGTGGTCCTGCTTTTCGCTCGGAATCTGGGCCTCGCCCCGCCAGATCTCCTCGCATCTGTTCACCCTCGTCTTTGAGGTCTTCTGGAAGTCCTCGCTCATCCTGCTCGCCTGGGCTGCCATCGACTACATCGCCATGCGCCAGAAGTTTGAGGGCGACCTCCGTATGAGCAAAGAGGAGATCAAGGAAGAGTCCAAACAGATGGACGGCAATCCCCACACCAAGGGACGCATTCGCCGTCTCCAGCGGCAGGCGCGCCGCAACCGTATGATTCAGGCGGCCCGCACCGCAACGGTTGTCGTCACCAATCCCACCCACTTCGCCGTCGCTCTTGAGTACCGCGACAACATGGCCGCACCCACCGTCGTCGCCAAGGGCCAGAACCTGCTCGCCCAGCAGATTCGCGAAATCGCGCGCTGGGATGGCATCCCCATCATCGAAAATCCGCCTCTTGCGCAGAGCCTCTATCGCACCGTCGAGGTCGGCCAGGCCATCCCTGAAAAGCTCTACGCCGCTGTCGCTGAGATTCTCGCCTACGTCTTCCGCGTGAACGCTCAGCAACAGGCCCGGAGGTACTCCTGATGGCCGATGCCAAAAAGCCCTCCTCGTTCCTCAAGAATGCGAACTTCGACTGGATCGTTCCTGCCGCCGCCGTCTCCGTCGTCTTCGTCATGCTCGTGCCCATGCCCGGCTTTCTGCTTGACCTGCTGCTGGCCATGAGCATCACCGCTTCCGTCATCGTGCTGCTCTCGGCGGTTTACATCCTGCGCCCGGTGCAGTTCTCCGTCTTTCCCAGCCTTCTTCTGCTGCTCACTCTTTTCCGTCTCGCACTCAACATTGCCAGCTCGCGGCGGATTCTCCTGCACGGCAATGAAGGCACCGCCGCTGCCGGCAGCGTCATCGCCGCCTTCGGACAGTTCGTTGTCGGCGGCAACTACGTTGTCGGATTCGTTCTCTTCATCGCTCTCATCGCCATCCAGTTTCTCGTCGTCAGCCACGGCTCGGTGCGCACCGCCGAGGTCACTGCCCGCTTCACCCTTGACGCCATGCCCGGCAAGCAGATGGCGATCGACGCCGACCTCAACGCCGGACTCATCGATGAGCACCAGGCCCGCGCCCGCCGCGAGGCCGTCGCCCAGGAGGCCGAATTCTACGGAGCCATGGACGGCGCCGCCCGCTTCAGCCAGCGCGACTCCCTCGCCACGATCCTCCTCACCGCCATCAACATCGTCGCCGGATTTCTCATCGGAGTCTTCCAGCTCGATATTCCCTTCCGCGACGCGCTCAAGACCTACACCGTCCTCACCGTCGGGGATGGCCTGGTGACCATGATTCCCTCGCTCCTGGTCTCCATCGCTGGAGGCCTCGTGGTCACCCGCGCCGCCTCCTCCCGCACCCTCGGCGGAGACCTCGGCCATCAGCTCTTTGCCCAGCCCCGCGTCCTTTGGATCGCCGGAGCCGCCATGTTTGCCATGGGCATGGTTCCCGGAATGCCAAAGTTCTCCTTCGCTCTCATGGTCGTCGTTCTCTGGATCATGGCGTGGCGATTGCAGAAACTCCACGCCACCGAACTCAAGCCCGCAGCCAAGCCCGGGGCCGCCGCAGCCAACAAGCCCGGCACCATTCAATCCGACTCCCTCGACTCGCTGCTCGCGCTCGATGACCTTGCCCTTGAAGTCGGCTATGCCCTCGTCGCGCTCGTGGATGCCAATCAGGGAGGGC
Source organism: uncultured Acidobacteriota bacterium (assembly GCA_903832295.1). Taxonomy (GTDB): domain Bacteria; phylum Acidobacteriota; class Terriglobia; order Terriglobales; family Acidobacteriaceae; genus TOLSYN. The sequence goes on along the minus strand of CAILAZ010000236.1, from coordinate 13,582 downwards.
AGTTGCTCACCCGTGTCCGCGCCCTGCGCAAGCATCTCGCCACCCAGCTCGGCTTTATCATCCCCAGCGTTCACATTACGGATAATCTCCGCCTCAAGCCCCGCGAGTATGTCATCTCCCTCCGCGGCGTTGAAATTGCCCGCTGGGAGATGCCGGAGAATCTCATCCTCGCCATCAGTTCGGATCCCGAACCGCCGCGCATGCCCGGCATAGAGACCCGTGAGCCCGCCTTCGGAGTTCCCGCCCGCTGGATCTCGCCCGACCTTCGTGAACAGGCCATCGCCGCCGGATACTCCGTGGTCGATCAGACCTCCGTCCTCGCTACCCATATCTCTGAACTCATCCGTCAGTACGCGCATGAGTTGCTCACCCGCGCCGAAACCAAGCGCCTGCTTGAGCGCCTCAACGACTCGCACCCCAAGCTGCTCGACGAACTCGTCCCCAAGCTCATGACCCTCGGCGAGGTGCAGCGCGTTCTCCAGCAGCTTCTCCGCGAACAGGTCTCCATCCGCGATCTCGGCACCATTCTGGAAACGCTCGTCGAAGCCGCCGCCATCAATAAGAATCCGGTCTCGCTCGTCGAAGCCTGCCGCCAGTCTCTCGGGCGCTCGCTCATCAAACCGCTGCTCGATACCGGAGGCGCCCTCCGCGTCGTCACTCTCGACCCGCGCACCGAGGAAGAGCTCACCCAGGCATTCACTCCACAGCTTCCCGCCTCCGGCTCGCTCGCCCTGCAACCAACCTTCATCCGCCGCCTGCTCGAAGGTCTGCGCAATCTGGTCGGCGAAAATGTGGACGTCGCTACCCCGGTCATCCTCTGCTCGGTAAACACGCGCTACCATCTGCGCCGTCTGCTTGAGCCGTTCCTCCCCAAGATTGTCGTCATCTCGCACGGCGAAATTCCCGCCCTTACCCCGGTCCATTCCATTGGGAGCCTCAACGCATGACCATGACTAATCATTCCCCGAAAAGTCCTCACAGGACCTACGCGCCTCCCCCGCTCGACGAGGAAGTCCGCAACCGCATCCTCATGGAGCAGATGCCGCAGGTACGCTACATCGCGCGCCACATTCATGACCGCCTGCCCCAGCACGTCCCCATGGAAGACCTCGTCCACGCCGGCGTTCTCGGCCTCATGGACGCCCTCACCAAGTATGACGAGGGCCGCCAGGTGCAGTTCAAGACCTACGCCAAGTTCCGCATCCGGGGCGCGATTCTCGACAGCCTGCGCGAACTCGACTGGAGCCCGCGCGACCTGCGCCGCAAGGCCCGCCTCATCGAGGTCACCTCCACCCGGCTTGGCAATGAACTCGGACGCTCCGCCTCCGAGCAGGAACTCGCCGACGCTCTCTCGCTACCCTTGGACGCCTTTCAACGGCTGCTTGGCGAAATCGAAGGCCTCGACCTTGGCGGCTTCCACGTCGAGGGTTCAGACAACAGTCCCGACGAAGATGTCTGCGAGTATCTCCCCGGCAATCCCGAGGAGAGTCCCTACTTCCTCACCATGAAGTCCGAACTCCGCCGCTTCCTCGTCCGCGCCATCGAGGAGCTCAGCGAAAAGGAACAGCAGGTGCTCTCGCTCTACTACTACGAAGAACTCACCATGAAAGAGACCGGAGCCGTCCTCGGCGTCGGCGAGTCGCGCGTCTCCCAGATTCACTCTCTCGCCCTGCTCCGTCTCCGCGCTCGTCTTCAAACCCTTCTTGCCGGAAAACAGATCTCCCCGCAGCTTGCCGACCAGGCTGTGCGCACCGCACTGGAGGGCGCATGGAAAAGGTACTGAATCAGGATGAAATCGACGCCATGTTCCGCGCCGCCCTCGGACGCAGCCAGGGCGCGCAGAGCTCGCCCGTCTCCAGCTACCAGCCCTGCGACTTCAAGCAGGCCGGTCAGATCAAGAAAGACCAGGTCCGCGCCATCAGCAATCTGCATGAGGGATTCGCCCGCAATCTCACCAATGCCCTCGGCGCATATCTGCGCGTCGTCTTTGAGGTCAACCTCGTCTCCGTCGAGCAGCTCACCTACCGCGAATTCCTCCAGCGCATTCCCGACCTCGCCTACCTCGCCACCTTCCAGGTCAAGCCCATGGGAGCCACCGCCGCGCTCGATCTCGAACCCTCGCTCGTCTTCCCCATCATCGACCTGCTTCTGGGCGGCGTCGGCCGCATGAATGAGCAGGAGCGCGAAATCACCGAGATTGAAGAGGGCATCATGGAAGGCGTGGTCCGCATTCTCTGCTCTGAGTTGCAAACCGCCTGGTCTTCGCTCGCTTCCACCTTCGAATTCGACGAGCGCCTCCAGCCTGCCCAGTTGCAGCGCATCATGCCTCCCGGCGACAAAACCCTCTGCCTCAGCTTTGAGATTCACATGCCGGAATCCCACGGCGTGATGAACGTCGCCTTCCCTGCCGTCGCCTCCAATGCGCTCCTCCGCCGTCTTGAGAATGATGGTGGATACAGCCGCCATCGCGGCCCCAGCGCGGCCCGCGAACGCATGTCTGCCCACGCTCTCGCCTTCCCCTTCGAGTTCTCCCTCGGAATGTCGGCCACCCCCATCGCCATTCGCACTCTGCTTGATCTTCATCCCGGAGACCTGTTGCCCCTCGGGCAGCGCGCCGGAACTCCCCTCGCCGGAATCGTCGCCGGATGCACGCTCTATGAGGCATTTCCAATCCGAACTGGAACCCAGCGTGCCTCCCGAATCTCCACCATGATTCCGCCTTCTTCCAATACTTTGTCAGGCGCGCCCGACCTCGACGCGGAGCAATCCCGATGATTCCGGAGCCCGCATCCGCGCTCATCCAGCAATTTGCCGAAGCCGCCTCCGCCGTCCTCTCGCAAATTGCCAACGCCGAATTGAATGTCCAGCCCGTCGTCCTCGACGATGCCATCGATCCCGCAACCCTGCTGAGCATCGAAGTCACCGGTGCCATTGATGCGCGCTGCGAGATCGCGCTCTCCGCGCCCATGACCAACCACTTCGCAGCCCTGCTCACCGGAGACATTCCCGATCCCACCGCCGAAATCACCGGCGATCTTCGCGAAGCCGCCGCCGAACTCTTCCAGCAGATTTGCGGCAACGCCGCCGACCGGCTCCGCCGCATCTTCGGCCCCCTGGAAATCAAATCCCATCCAGCCTCGCGCGATTCCGCCTCCGGAGCCCGTCAGCTCATCCTCGTCACCCGCCAGGATGACACTCTCGAATTCGAATTTCACATCCTCCACAGCACTGCTGCCGAGCCCCCTGTCCCGTCCATCCCCCCGCCCGAACCCACGCCCGCCGCCGCACCGTCGGCTACGCCATCCCATCCTCCCCAGCCGCCGCCAGCACCCGCGTTCGGACCCGCCGCCAATCGCAACCTCGATCTCCTTCTCGATATCGAACTCGGCGTCACCCTGCGCTTCGGGACCCGCCAGATGCTCCTCAAGGACATCCTCGAACTCTGCTCCGGATCTGTCGTCGAACTCGACCGCCGCGTTCAGGAACCCGTCGATCTGCTCATCGACGGCCGCCTCATCGCGCACGGGGAAGTCGTCATCGTCGAGGGCAATTACGGACTTCGCATTCTTCATGTCGCCAGCCAGGGAGAGAAGATCGCCTGTCTTCCCTAGCATTCAACTGCACCCCTGCTCGTCGCCCTTGCCTCACCCCAGGAGAAACCATGTACCGGCTTCCGGAAAAGAAATCGAAACGCCCCGCCTCATGGAAGCAGCTCGCGCCGAGCTGCTCCCGACCCGAATGCACCACCTCCGGCCTCAGCGGAGTGTTTCATCGCCACAGCGGATATTGGCTCAATGAGCAGCAGTGGTTCTGTTCCGCGGACTGCCTCGAACAGTCGCTCGAACTCGAACTCCTCCACCATTTCAACCTCGGACACCGCTCTGCTCCCATCCGCACCACCATGCCCCTGGGACTCATGATGCTCGCCCGCGGCGTGATTACCGATCTCCAGTTGCGCGACGCCCTCCAGCTCCAGCAAGCCACCGGAGATCCCATCGGCGCTTGCCTGCAGCACATGGGCTTCGTCTCTTATCAGGACATCGCCTCCGCCGTCGCCACCCAGTGGGGATGCCCCGTTTTCCCTGCCGACAGCGTCCAACCCGGCTGCTCCATGCTCATCCCCTTCAGCCTCGCAGAGCGTTATCGCATGTTGCCCGTGCATCTTGTCACCCAGGGGCGCCGCCTCTTCGTCGCCTTCAGTGACAGGGTCAATCACAGCGCGCTTATCGCTATCGAGCACATGCTCGGTTGCGAATCCGAAGCCTGCATCATCCCCGAGCCCTCCCTCTTTCAGGTCCTCGAGTACCGCAAGCGCGACACCTCCGGCGAAGCCGCCGTCCACCGCCCCGGTACTGCCGCGGAAACCGCCCGCATGATCCGCAGCTACGCCCACCAGAGCGGCTCCGAAGCCCTCCGCCTCCAGGCCATCGATGGCAACATCTGGGTCCGCTTTCTCTCCTCCCGCTCCCACCTCGACCTCATCTTCGATACCACTCCCTGACCTCCATTCAATCCAGTTGTTCTTCCCCTTGCCCTTCTAAAGTCTCCTCCGCCCTCCGCCGATACTTCCCTTGAGCAGCATCCATGACCAATCACACGCAAGCCTCGTCCGCATCTTTCCTCTGCACCGCCCAGGCTCGTTCTCTCGCGGCGGCGCGATCATTCACCATCCTCCGCCTGGTCCGTCCCGGGCGCGCCGTCCCGCTGGATCGCCTTGCGTACTGCATTCGCGCTCACCGCGATCTCTCCACCCTCGTCACCGCCACAGCATCGCGCGAGTCTTGTTCGCCCGCGCAAACCGTGGAAGACGCCATCGTTCTCCTGGGCATAACCCGCATTCGCGCCATCCTCACTGCCCTCCTCTTGCGCCGCCGCCCGCGCCGCACCTCTCCCAACCGCATCGCAACTTCGGACGCTCTCCCCTTCCGGCGGAGTTCCCAGGGAAAATTGCTATGAGCCAGATCAAGGCACTCATCGTGGACGACTCGTCCGTCATGCGCAAAATCGTCGAGCGCTCCTTGCGTCAGGCCGGACTCGACCTCTCCTCGGTCGTGGAAGCCGGCAATGGCGCCGAAGCCCTCGGCCTGCTCGATGCCAATCACGTCGACCTCATCCTCAGTGACATCAACATGCCCGTCATGGACGGTCTCGAATTCGTCCGCCAGCTTCAGTCCATGGACAAGCTCCGCGGAATTCCCGTCGTTATGATCACCACCGAAGGCAGCGAGTCCAACGTCGTGCAGGCCCTCTCCCTCGGAGCCAAGGGCTACATCCGCAAACCATTCACTCCCGATCAGGTCAAGGAACACGTCCTCTCGGTCCTGGGACTATGAACATGACAAACATGCCCAACTTCTCCGAACCAGCTTTCCTGCCCGCAGTCTTTGACCGGCCCACTTGGACGCCTCTGCTCGAGCTCTCCGTCCGCGAAGTCTTTGACATCATGCTCGGCACCCGCCTCTGCCCCTACGAAGCGCCCACCGACGCCAGCCCCGGCGAATTCACCGCCCTCGTCGGACTCGCCGGAAATCTCTGCGGAGTCCTCAGCATCCGCTGCACCAACCACGCCGCCCGCATCATGGCCGGAAAGATGCTCGGCGTCTCCCCCGACCAGGTCGATGACGACAGCTGGGACGCCCTCGGCGAAATCGCCAACATGATCGCCGGAAACTTCAAGGGCAAACTCAGTGGAATCGGCAACCACTGCATGCTCTCCGTCCCCACCATCATCGTCGGCACCGACTACCAGACCCGCTCCCTCGCCGGAGGCAACACCATCGAAATCGTTCTCAACTTCGAACACCGTCCCCTCTGGGTCACACTCGAACTCCACGACTGATCTTCTCTTGGGCGCAGACGCCACCTCGCTCTGCGCCCCAACACTGCACCGCCCGCATCTAAGAAAACTCCAATACCCATGGCACTCCGCTTGCTCTCTTCACGAGCGGAGCAATTTATGAACAACGGCATCTACGCCGCCAGCGCCGGCCTCCTCGCACGAACCCAGGAGCTCGACCTCGCCGCCAACAATCTCGCCAATGCCAACACCAGCGGCTTCCGCGGACAGCGCCTCAGCTTCCGCACCCAGATGATGACTGCCTCCGCCGCTGCCTCTGCCTCCACTCGCGCCGTCAACTCATTCGGCGTCCTCTCCGCCCCGCGCACTGACTTCTCTCAGGGCACCATCGAGCAGACCGGCAACCCTCTCGACCTCGCTCTCGAAGGCTCCGGCTTCTTCGCCGTGCAGTCGCCCACCGGCGTGCTCTACACCCGCAACGGCGGCTTCCATCTCACACGCGATGGCGCGCTCGTCACCGCTCAGGGCTATCCCGTTCTCGGAGACAGCGGCCCCATCACTCTGCCCAAGGGCACTCCGGAGATCAGCTCCGCCGGCGTCCTCTCCGTCGATGGCAATGTCGCTGGCCAGCTTCAGCTCACAACTTTCGCCGCCGACGTTCCCCTCACATCGGTCGGAGACATCTACTACTCCGCGCCCTCTGCCGCCGTCACTCCGGCCACCTCCGTCACCGTGCGCCAGGGAGCCCTCGAGAACTCCAACGTCAATCCCGTCGAGGGTGCCGTCGGCCTCATAGAAATTCAGCGCAACGCCGAGATGATGCAGCGCGCCCTCACCACCTTCCACACTGAGTTCAACAAGATCGCAGCCGAAGACCTGCCCCGGGTCTAGCCGCAGGAGACGCCCATGTTTCGTTCGCTCTATACCGCCGCCAGCGGAATGACCGCGCAACAGACCAATCTCGACAACGTCGCCAACAATCTCTCCAACGCCAACACCGCCGGATTCCGCAAGCGCCGCGTTCAGTTCCAGGATCTCGTGTACCAGAACATGGTCACTCCCGGCGCCGCCGCCACCCAGCAGACCGTCTCCGCCGGATTGCAGATCGGCCTCGGCACCCGCACCGCCGCCACTGAGATTCTCCAGTCCCAGGGAGACTTCCAGCAGACCGGCAACTCGCTTGACCTCGCCATCCAGGGACTCGGCTACTTCCAGGTCCTCACCCCCAACGGTCAGACTGCCTACACCCGCGCCGGCAGCTTCCATCTTGACTCCCAGGGCAACATCGTCACTTCGGATGGCGACGCCCTCCAGCCCGCCATCACGATTCCCGCCGACGCCACTGCCATCACCATCGGCGCCGACGGAACCGTCTCCGTCACCCTGCCCTCGCAGACCCAGTCCCAGCAGATCGGCCAGATTCAGCTCGCCACCTTCCCCAATCCCGGAGGCCTCAACAGCATCGGCGCAAATCTCCTCCTCCCCACCAGCTCCTCGGGAGAAGCCATTGTCGGCAATCCCGGCGGCTCGGAAGGCCTCGGCACCCTCGTCCAGGGATCGCTCGAGCAATCCAACGTCAACACCGTCGAAGAGTTCATCCAGATGATCCTCGCCCAGCGCTCCTATGAGGCCAACTCGCAGGTCGCCAAGGCCGCCGACCAGATGTTCCAGGAAGTCAACCAGCTCGGGAAATGACCATGCCCACACGCCGCATCCTTATCACGCTCTCGCTCCTCGCTCACTTCCTCGTGCCCTTTCCCTGCCTCGCGGCAGACGCCCCCGATGCCATGCGCGCCGCCGCCTCCTGGCTCTCCCAGCAGCTTCACCGCACCATTGAACCCGCCCAGATTCTCGTCTTTCCTGAGACCTTCGCTCTCGATGGCTGCACCATCATTCGCCAGCAGGTCACGCCCATGGGAGCCACCTCGCTCTCGCTCCGCTGCCCGGCTCACATCCTTCCCCAGCTGGTCCTGCTGAAGCTTCCCATCGCTCCCTCTGCCCCGCTGCCACCGCCCGTCGTCCAGGCCGGCTCCACCCTTCAGGCAGACTGGCGGACCGACTCCATGCGCGCAAGCATCCAGGTCGTCGCCCTGGACTCCGGTGCCGCCGGAGCCGAAATACGCGTCCGTGTCGCCCGCACCAACCGCATCCTGCGCGCCCGCATTCTCAGCGCCCACAACGTCGCCATCATCGCCGCCGGAGCCTGACCATGACTCCCTTTGCCCGCAACTTGATCCAGCTCGCCATCATCCTGCTCGTACTGGCCTTGCTTACAACCCTCTGCTCCGGCAAAAAGAAGTCCGCGGACGCCCGTCAGCAGGACACTCTGGACCAGTACCTCCATCAGCTCTCCACCTCCGTCCCCCTCCCCCCTTCCACCGTCAGCGGAAGCCTCTTCACTCCCGGCGGCCCGCTCGCCGATCCCTGCTCGGACCTCAAGGCCCATCTCGTCGGCGACTCCATTGCCATTCACATCGTCGAATCCACCACTATCTCGCAGAGCGGCACCGTCGCCAGCCAGCGCGACTTCACCCACTCCAGCGGCGTCACCGGCGTCGGCGGACAGTCGCCCTCCTTCCTCAACCCATTGCTCGCCGCCAACTCCAGCACCAAGCTCGCCGGCAGCGGAGCCACTGACTCCAAGAGTTCGCTCAACACCGTCCTCACCGCCCAGGTCGTCGCCGTCCTGCCCTCGGGCTCGCTCGTAGTCGAAGCCCGGCGCCAGCTTCTCGCCAATCAGCAGCATGAAAATGTCGTCCTTCGCGGCGTCGTACGTCCTGCCGATATCGCTTCCAATAACTCCATCTACTCCTACCAGCTCTCCAACCTTCAGCTTGAGGTCAAGGGCAAGGGCGTCATCAGTGACTCCGTGCGCCAGCCCAACGTCGTCATGCGCACTCTGCTGCGGCTCATCGGGTTCTAGATCATGCGAATTCATCTCCACTGCGCCACGCTCCTGCTCGCCACCGCCGCTTTCGCCGCGGACGCGCCGCCCCCCTCGCACCAGCTCCGCATCCGCGAGGTCACAACCGTTGAGGGCGTTCGTGAAAATTCCCTCATCGGCTACGGCCTCGTCGTCGGCCTCCACGGCACGGGAGACCAGAAGCAGACCGTCTTCACCACCCAGATGCTCGCCAACGTCATGCTCCGCATGGGCATGCAGATCACCCCCTCGAACATCACCGTCAAGAACATCGCCGCCGTCTTCGTCACCTCCTCCCTTCCGGCCTTTACCCGCCCCGGCACCCAGATGGATGTGGTCGTCTCCTCCATCGGCGACGCCAAGTCCCTCGAAGGCGGCACCCTTCTCCTTACTCCCCTCCGGGGAGAAGACGGCCAGATCTACGCCACCGCCCAGGGTGCGCTCGCCATCGGCGGTTACAGCGCCGCCAGCAGCGGTGTCAGCAAGCAGCTCAACCACCCCACCGTCGGACGCATTGCCAACGGCGCCATCGCCGAGCGCGACCTCGCCCCCGACCTCCGCAACCTCGCCTCGCTCTCCCTGCTCCTCCGCGAGGCTGACTTCACCAACGCCCAGCGCGTCGCCCTGAGCATCAACACCGAGTTCGGACGCCCCATCGCCTCGGCCTCGGACAGCCGCCGCATTCAGATCGCCAGCACCGGGCAGGATGTCCCCGCCCTGCTCGCCCGCATCCAGTCCCTCTCCGTCGAACTCGTTGCTCCCGCCCGGGTCGTCGTCAATGAAAAAACCGGCACCATCGTCATGGGACGCGACGTCCGGCTCTCCGCCGTCTCCATCCTCCAGGGTTCGCTCGCCATCGAAATCGCCACCACCTTCGAGGTCTCCCAGCCCAACCCCATGAGCAAAAACGGAGACACCACCGTCGTTCCCCAGACCACCATCAACACCAAGGACGCTCCCACCCGCCGCATCGAACTCCCCGAAGGCGCAACCGTCGAGCAGCTCGTCAACGGTCTCCAGTCCATCGGCGCAACCGCCCACGACGTTCTCTCCATCCTCCAGGCCCTCAAGGCCGCCGGAGCCCTGCAAGCCGAATTGGAGATCCTGTGAGCACTCCCCAGCTAACTCCCCTCGCCACCGAACTCATCCGCGATCCCCATCAGCTCGCCGCACGCCTCCAATCCCAGCGCGCCTCCAGCGGCGCACAGGAGTTCGAAGCCGCCCTCTTCGGCTCCGTCCTCGAAAAAATGGAGAAGAATCTCTCCATCGAAGACTCTCAAAACGAAGACGCCGGACACGACACCTGGGGAGCCCTCGGCGCTCGCGCCGTCTCCCAGGCCCTCGCCCAGCGCCATGTCCTTGGAATCGCAACCATGATCGAGCGCGCTCTCAACCTCCAATCCACCAGTGGTAATCCCAATTCGGGAACAATCCCAACACCGAAGGACAGCGCCCATTGAATTGCGCTCTCTCCTCATCCACTCAAGCTCAACCACAATTTGCCGATGAATACTAACGAAGCACCCAAGGAGCGTTTATGAATCTCCGAATCCAAAACCAGGCTCAGCCCGAACTCGATGCCAGCGCCGCCGCCAAGACCGGCAGCGCCCAGCCCGGCGTTGGCAGCAGCCCCGGCGCGTCTCCCTCCGCCGCACCGCAGGACACCGCATCCATCAGCGCCGCCACCTCCCAGCTCACCGGCGATGTCGCCATCCGTCAGGATCGCGTGGAAGCCCTCCGCTCGCAGATCGAGAGCGGCACCTACACCGTCAATCCGCACGCCGTCGCCACCGCCATGTTCCAGAATCTCTTCCGGAGCTGACCATGAACCCATGCGAAGGCTCCAGCGCGCTCCCTGACCTCGACGCCCTGCTCTCCGCCATCGCGGACGCCGTCGAGGCTCTGTCCGCATGGAACTTTCCGGCCCTGGACTCCGCCCTTGCGCGCCAGCACATCCTCTGCACCCGTATCGCCGCCACGCCAGCCGCCCATCACGGTCCGCAGACGGCTTCGTCCGCCCGCGAGGTGCAAAAGCTCAACCGCGTCTATCACTCCCTTCTCCAGCACTCCGTCCAATGGACGCACACACTGGCAGCCATTCACTCCACCGCCCAGGACCCTTTCTCTGTTCCATCCTCTGTAACCTTCAGGGGTTAATCCATGTCCGGACTTCTCTCCGATCTCACTGCTTCCATGCAGGCGCTTTCCGCCTCCGCCCAGGCGATGGACGTCACCACCACCAACATCGCCAACATGAACACCCCCGGCTACGCCCGCCGTCGCATCGTCCTCCAGGAAGCCGTTGCTTCCGGCGCCCAGGGCAGCACCACCGGCGTGGACGTCAAAGCCATCCAGAGCCTTCGCGACAACGTTCTGGAGATGCGCATCAACTCCGCCACCTCGCGGCAGAATCAGAGCAGCACCCTCTCCAGCGCCCTCTCGGCCGCCGAACTCTCTTTCTCTGACACGGCTTCCGGCTCCATCGGTTCCACCCTCGACTCGTTTTTCAGCGCCCTGCAGCAGCTCTCCACCGCTCCTGCCAGCAGCGCCTACCGCTCCAGCGCCCTCACCGCAGCCTCCAACCTCGCTTCCGCCTTTCAGAGCACTGCTGCGGTCCTTGCCAGCTCCCAAAAACAGGCAGACCAATCCGTCGTTCAGTCCACCGGGGACGTCAACTCCCTCCTCCAGCAGATCGCCACCACCAACGGCGCAATCAGCACCGCGCAAAGCCTCGGACAGGGCTCCAACTCCTCCCAGGATCAGCGCTCCGCGCTCCTCACCCAGCTCGCAGCCATCATGGACTTCAAAACCGTCAACAGCTCGGACGGTCTCACCCTCACCACCTCCAACGGCGTCCCCCTCGTCGTCGGCAGCAAGGCCTATGCCCTCACCAATGTGCAGGGCGCCAACGGCCTCAACCAGGTGTACGCAGGAAGCACCGACATCACATCCACAATCCAGGGCGGCAGTCTCGGCGGAAATCTCCAGGCCCGCGATCAGACTCTCGCCACCATGACCACCCAGCTTGACCAGTTCGCCTTCCAGTTCGCCCAGGCTGTCAACAGCGTGCAGACCTCCGGCTCGGATCTCAACGGCAATCCCGGCGCTGCCCTCTTCGATCCTCCGTCGGCAACCAGCCCCGTCGCCGGAGCCGCCGCCAGCATCAAGGTCGCGCTCACCAGCGCCTCCCAGCTTGCCGCTGCCGCCACCGGCGGAGCCACCGGGGACAACACCAACCTCGCCAAGATGATCAACCTCCAGAATCAGGCAATCATCAACGGCGCCACTCCCACGGACGCATATTCCGGTCTCACCTTCGCCATCGGCAACACCATCTCCCAGGCCAACACCGCCTCCACCGCCACCGGAAGCATACTCACCCAGCTTCAGAATCAGCGCGGCTCCGTATCCGCCGTCTCCCTTGACGAGGAGTCCGCCAATCTCGTCACCTATCAGCGCTCCTTTCAGGCTGCCGCCAAAATCATCACCACCGTGGACACCCTCATGGGCAATCTGCTCGACATGGGCGTCAACAATCCAGGGTACTAACCGATGAGAGTCAACCCCAACTACACCGCCCAGATCGTCGATCTCCTCAACTCCACCCAGCAGGCGCAGAGCGATGCCCTGCAACAGCTCAGCTCCGGCCGGCGCATCTCCAAACCCTCCGACGGTCCCGCCGCGGAAGCCGCCATGACCGCCGAGAACTCACGCTCCGCCGCCGCCGTTCAGTTCACCGCCAATTCCGAATCTCTCAAGCAGGTTCTCAACACCGCCGACAGTACTCTCAGCTCCGTCGTCACCATCCTCCAGCGAGCCTCAACCCTCGGCGTCGAGGCCGCCAACGGAACCCTCAACCAATCCGACCTCGCCGCCATCGCCGATGAAATCTCCGGCATCAAGAGCCAGATGCTCTCCCTTGCCAACACCTCCTACGCCGGACAGTACATCTTCGGTGGCACCGTCACCGCCAACCCGCCCTACGCCATCAACGCCACAGACTCCACCCAGATCGACTACAACGGCAACACCCAGCAGAACCAGGTCCAGATCGGCAGTGGACTCTCCGTCGCCGCCAACCTCCCGGGCAGCAGCATCTTCTCCCAGTCCGGAGCCAGCGTCTTCACCGCCCTCCAGTCCATGATTTCCGCCATTCAAGCCGGCAACGCTCCCTCCATCTCCGCCGCCGGAATCCAGCTCAGCACCGCCCTCGACGCCGTCAACACCTCGCGCGTCTTTTACGGCAACACCGTCAACGAACTCACCTCCAACGAGAGCTATCTCAGCCAGGAGAAGATCAACATCGCCAGCTATCAGAACACTCTCGTCTCCAGTGACACCGCGACCGCCATCACCGCCGTCACCCAGGCCGAGTACGCCCGCAACGCCACCGTTGCCGCTGCCGCCAAAATGAACCAGGTCAGCCTCCTCGACTATCTCAAGTAGCGTTTCGCGCAGCAGAAGAGCCGCCCTATTCTCGGCGGCTCTCTTCCCTCTCTTCGGACTTCCTGCTATGCGCTCCACGCTCCGCTTGTTGCCGGAGCCTCCTGCGCCGCAACCGCCCACGGCTCAACTCCTGCCGCCGGCTGGCACTTCTCCTTCACCTCCACCCACAGCGCCCGAACCTGCTGCATGGACTCCACGATCTCCTCAAACAGCCGTGCCCGAGCCTTGATCTGTCCTTCCAGTATCTTCGCCCGCGCCAGCGAGTAGAAGCGGTACAGGTGCTCTGCCGCCTCGCCCCCGCTTTCCATCTGCAGCGTCCCCTGCAGTTGCTCCAGCGCGCTCAGGCAGTGCAGCAGTGCGTGCGAGCGCCCTTCCACGTCTCCGCCGCGCAGGCAGCTGATCGCCTGCCGGACGTC
>CAILAZ010000235.1 GCA_903832295.1 uncultured Acidobacteriota bacterium | reverse complement strand
GTCGGTGGACATGAGGCGGGAAGGGAAGTGAACGCGGAGCGCGCGGGCAGCGAGACCCTGAAAACTTGCACGCAGCGCGCTGTTGGCGGCCACTCCGCCTGTTACCAGCAAAGTCTGCACCCCGTATTCTTCGCAAGCCGCAAGTGTCCTGTGGGTGAGATCGCCGACCATGGCTGCCTGAAAGCTGGCCACCAGGTCCAGGGTCTGCTGGTCGCAGAAGCGCCTGAAATCGTCATCGGTCGGAGCCTCCAGTTGAAGGAGTGCGTGGCGGCGGGCTTCAATGTCTCCGAACATCTCATGGGTTTCCACGTAGCGCAGTACTGCTGTTTTGATTCCGCTGTAGCTGAAATCGAAGCGCTTGTGATCCGGCTCCATTCGCCCCGCCCGCTTCGACTCGCGACGTGCCAGGTGCTTGAACTGCGCGAAGGTGAACTTAACCGCCTTTGGATTCCCAAACTTTGAGACGCGGTCAATGATCGGTCCGCCGGGATAGCCAAGCCCGAGCAACTTGGCAGTCTTGTCGAATGCCTCGCCAGCCGCATCGTCGCGGGTGTGCCCGATGTTCTCGTAGTGCCAGCCATCGCCAAGTTGCTCTGCCAGAAACAGGTGGGTATGTCCGCCGCTCACCACCAGCGCGAGGACCGGGAACTCCAGCTCTCCGGCGTCTTTCTGGCGCTGCTCCAGCAGTACTGCGTGAATGTGTCCTTCAATGTGATTCACGGCGATGAGGGGCTTCTGCAGCGCCCAGGCCAGTGACTTGGCGAAGCTCACCCCGGTCAGAAGCGCGCCCGCGAGTCCGGGGCCGTTGGTTACGGCGATGGCATCCAGCTCTGCGTAGGTAAGCCCGGCCTTTGCCAGCGCAGCGCGCGTGACGGGGACCAGGTTGCGTAAATGCTCACGGCTGGCCAACTCCGGCACAACTCCGCCGTACGGTGAGTGGGTGGCGATCTGCGAAGCCACCACACTCGACACCAGTTCCTCGCCGCCGCGAACCACGGCGGCAGCCGTCTCGTCACAGGAGCTCTCGATCCCCAGAATCAAAGCACGCTTGTCCACCTATAGAGAATACCGCCTCCGATCTACAATGTCGTCATGCACCAACAAGCGGCATTGCAGGCGGTTCGTGTTCTCCGTGAAAACGGCTACCAGGCTCTTTGGGCCGGCGGGTGCGTGCGAGACCTGCTGCTTGGCCGTGAACCAGCCGACTATGATGTGGCCACCTCTGCCACGCCGGGAGAGGTCATGCGCGTCTTTCCCCGGACCTATGCCGTGGGTGCGCAGTTTGGAGTGGTGCTGGTCCCCGTGGGTGTGCTGGGGGAGGCGGAGGGGGGAGGCCAGATTGAAGTCGCCACATTCCGCTCCGATGGCGCATATCTGGACGGACGCCATCCAGAATCGGTGCGTTATACGACCTCTACGCAGCACGATGTGGAGCGGCGCGACTTCACGATCAACGGCCTGCTTCTGGATCCGCTCTCCCCGCAACCGAACACTCCCCACGGCGAGTTATTCGATTTTGTAGAAGGACGCCGCGATCTTGAGCGAGGAGTGATTCGCACGATCGGCGCGCCGGAAGCGCGTTTTGCGGAAGACAAGCTGAGGATGCTGCGCGCGGTGCGCTTCGCCGCACGCTTCGGGTATGAGATTGAATCGAAAACCTCAGAGGCAATCCGCCGCCTGGCGGGGCAGATCAACCAGGTTTCCCATGAGCGTATCCGCGACGAACTGACAAAGATGCTGACGGAGGGGCAAGCCGCGAGGGCGTTCCAGTTGCTGGACGAAAACGACCTGCTGCGATTTGTTCTGCCGGAGGTGGAGCGCATGAAGGGCGTCGAGCAACCTCCGCAGTTTCACCCCGAAGGTGACGTATTCATCCACACCCTGCTTCTGCTCAAGGGGCTGCCCGCAGGATGTCCGCTGACTCTCGCCTGGGGGGCATTGCTGCACGATGTCGGCAAGCCGGCGACCTTCCGCCGCGCGCCTGACCGCATCCGTTTTGACGGACACGTGGAGATTGGGGTGCGCATTGCCGCCGATCTGCTCGAACGCCTGCGCTTCAGCAATCGTGATCGCGAGCAGATTCTGGCGCTGGTTGATAACCATATGCGCTTTGGCGATGTGCGGCAGATGAAAGACTCGACCTTCAAGCGCTTTGTGCGTCTCCAAGACTTTGAAGAACATCTCGCGCTGCATCGACTCGACTGCCTGGCAAGCCATGCCAATCTGGATCTATACGATTACACCCGGCAGCGCCTGAAGGCGATTCCCGCCGGAGCCGTGCACCCTGCGCCACTCATCAACGGGCATGACCTGATCGCAGTTGGTTACATGCCGGGTCCCCTCCTCGGAGAAATTCTGGCAGCAGTGGAAGATGCGCAATTGGAAGGCGCAATTACCAACCGCGAGGAAGCCATCGGGTTGGTCACCAGCAACTTTCCCCTCGGATAGCAGAAGATACGTCGCGACCTGCCACTCCGCTATAATCGACCGATGGAGCGGGCGTCCAAAACACTGCAACGGATCATGGTGGAAGCCTTGATGCGCCTGCCGGCAGAACAACTGCCACAGGCAGCATGGGACCACGTGGCAGGAAGTGCTGTTGCCGAACGAACGCGAGTGTTGAGCTGCGAGAAGAAGGTTCTCGTGGTGGAGGTGCCGGACGCCACCTGGCGGGCACAACTGTACGCCATGTCTCCCCAGTTTCTTTCGCGCCTTGACCAGTTCTTAAGAGTCGAGCGCGTTGAATTTCATCTTGCCCGCCCGCAGGACGCACAACGCGGCGTTTGATTCCAACACATAGCTTGTAAAAGGAACGCATGAAGGTCACTGAGAAAGACGTAGCCTACGTCGCCGATCTCGCCAATCTCGAACTCACGCAGGACGAGAGCACCCGCATGGTTGCCGATCTGAACTCCATCCTGACCCACATCGACAAGCTGAATGAACTCGACACCAGCAATGTTGAGCCGTTGGCCGAGGTGATTTCGGCTTTTGCCGAGGCGACCGACAAAGGCGAGCGCTTCGCCTACGCGCAACGCGACGACGAAGTGCATCCCGGGCTGAGCCGCCAGGTTGCACTCTCCAACGCGCCGGACACGGACGGAACCTGCTTCCGCGTCCCCAAGGTAATTGAGCGCTAGAGCGGAACGGAGAAAAGATCGATGGATATCCATACCCTTACAATTGGCGCCGCACGCAAGCTCATCGAGAATCGGGAAGTCACCGCCCGGGCCATGGCAGAGGCGCACTACGCCCAGATCGAAAGCCAGGATGAGACGATCGGCTCATTCCTGACGCTGACCAAAGATCGCGCCTTGAAGCAGGCCGAACACATCGACGAGCTTGCCACGAAGGGCGATCCGCTGCCGCCGCTTGCGGGAGTTCCCGTCGGCATCAAAGACGTGCTTATGACCCGTGGGGAGCGCACGACCGCAGGGTCGCGCTTCCTGGATAAATTTGTTGCTCCGTATGACGCGACAGCCGTCCAAAAGCTGGAAGCTGCCGGTGCGGTGTGCCTGGGCAAGCTGAATTGCGATGAGTTTGCGATGGGTTCTTCAAACGAGAACTCGGCGTTCCGTCCGGTGCGAAATCCACGGGACATCAGCCGCGTTCCCGGGGGCTCGTCGGGTGGTTCGGCGGCAGCCGTGGCGGCTGGTTTTTCAGTGGCGACGCTCGGTTCAGACACAGGGGGCTCCATCCGCCAACCCGCCGCGTTCTGCGGCGTGGTGGGCCTGCTGCCCACCTACGGACGCGTGTCGCGATATGGCCTGATTGCTTTTGCCAGCTCGCTTGACCATGTGGGTCCGTTTGCCCGCACCGTGAAGGACGCCGCCACGCTGCTGGAGGTGATCGCCGGGCGTGATCCGCAAGACTCCACCTCGGCCGACGTTCCAGTTGGCAGCTACGCGGCGGAGTGCGGACGGGATGTGAAGGGCCTGCGGGTCGGCATCCCGAAGGAATATTTTGGCGAAGGTCTCGATCCGGAGATTCGTGAAGCAATCGAACGCCGCATTGACGGCCTGCGCGAAGCCGGCTGCGAAATCGTCAACGTCACCCTTCCGCATACCGAGTACGCAATTCCGGTGTATTACATCGTTGCCACGGCGGAGGCTTCGGCCAACCTTGCGCGCTTTGACGGCGTTCGTTACACGTCGCGCTCGCCGCAGGTAAAGACGCTGGCTGATATGTACCGCCGGAGCCGGGACGAAGGATTCGGCGCGGAGGTGAAGCGGCGGATTCTGCTGGGGACTTACGCCCTGAGCGCCGGATACTATGACGCCTACTATCGGAAGGCTCAACAGGTGCGAACCCTGTTGACGCGCGATTTTCAGAATGCATTTGCAAGTGTCGATGCCATCGTGACCCCGGTCACGCCGACCGCGGCTTTCAAGCTGGGAGAAAAGGCCGACGATCCCGTGGCCATGTACCTGAGCGACATTTATACAGTCACCGCCAACCTGGTTGGTGTTCCGGGAATCTCGATTCCATGCGGAAACAACCACGAGGGGCTTCCACTTGGCGTGCAGATTCTGGGCAAGCACTTTGATGAATCCACGGTGCTGCGCCTGGCACACGCAATGGAACAGGATCAGAAGTGACGGGAGCTAGTGGGCGGCGCTGACCGCTCCCTTCTTTGCCACCGCCTTGCGCAGAAGAAAGACGATGGGCACGCAAAGGAAGCAAACCGCGGCAATGTACTGGAAATCATCGACGTAGGCGCGCAGACGTGCCTGCTGACTCAGCAGCCCATTGATGATTCCATAGGCTTGCAGTTGCGATCCGCCGGTGCGCGCGGTAAGCGCTGTTGCTCCGCTGAGCAGATGCCGGAAAGCTGAATTCGCGGCATTGACGTGGCCTGACATTTCCACGCGGTGCACCTGCTCGTGCCTTGCCACCACGGTGTTCACAATGGAGATTCCGATCGAACCGCCGATGTTGCGCATGAGATTGAATAGTCCGGCAGCATTGCCAATCTGCTCGTTGGGCAATCCCGCCATGCTGGTGGAAGCCAGCGGAACAAACACCATCCCCGCCCCGAATCCGCTGATAACCACCGGCCACAGGAAACTCCACTGGGAGATATCCAGGTTGACCCTGGCGAACCAGAGGCCACAGCCTCCAAACAGCGCGAAGCCGAACGCGAGCAGGTAGCGGTTATCAATGCGGCTGCTGATCAGCCCGATGAGCGGCATTGCCACCAGCGAGCCCAGGCCACGGGGGCTCACCGCCATTCCGGCATCCAATGCGTTGTAACCCAGCAGCTCCTGGTAGAGCAAAGGAAGCAGCGTGATCATGCCGTAGATCACTCCACCGAAAAGTCCGATGAGCAAGCATCCGAGCGCAAAATTTCGATTGAGGATGACGCGGAGTCTCACCAGCGGATTGCGCTGCCGCAACTCCCACGCGATGAACGCGACAAAGCACACGACCAGAATCGCGACAGCCCAGCGAATCCAGGTGGCGCCGAACCAGTCGTCCTCCTGCCCCTTGTCGAGGACAATCTGAAGCGCTCCAAGCCAAACGGCCAGCAGCCCAAAGCCGATACCGTCGAAGCGTCCTGGCTTGGCATCTCGAATGTAGTCGGGATCGTGCACGTAGCGCATGATCATGAACATTGCCAGGATGCCAACGGGAATGTTGATGTAAAAAGCCCAGCGCCAGGAGTATGTCTCAGTGAGCCAACCGCCCACCGTGGGGCCAAGCACCGGAGCAACCACGACTCCCAATCCGAAGAGCGCCATCGCCTGTCCGCGCTGGTGCGGGGGAAAGCTCTCCAGCAGAATGGCCTGGGAGAGGGGTTGCAATGCGCCGCCTCCCGCTCCCTGGACGGCGCGTGCGATCAAGATCACGGCAAGGCTGTCGGCCGCTCCACAGGCGAATGAGGAGATTGTGAAAATGACGATGCACGTAAGCAGAAAGCGCTTCCGCCCGAAACGCTGAGAAAACCACGAACTGGTGGGGAGAATGATGGCGTTTGCCACAAGGTAACTGGTAAGCACCCAGGTGGCTTCATCGTTCGTTGCCGAAACCGAACCGGCAATGTAGGGCAATGCGACGGATGCGATGGAGGTGTCCAGCACTTCCATGAAGGTTGCCAGCATCACGGCGATGGCCACCAGCCAGGGGTTGGATGTCGGAGCGGGAATGTCCCCCGAGGGTCTTGCCGGAGAATTACTCATCTATCAGAGGACTCACTTCCGCAATAATGACCGCTATGAATTAGACGACATAAATATATCAATCGATTCAATTCTGACAGATCGCCGGGGGTGGATGTGGGTAGCAGGATGTGGGGTGTCGCCGCTCGGAGTGGAAGCCGCGAGGCTGGGGAGGATAGGGCGCTCCCGAAGTACTCGCTTACGAGAGCGCTCAGCCCTGCCGGACAGATACTTAAGTTCTTAGCGGTGGTCCCGATCCCGGTCACGGTCTTGATCTCGATCACGGTCCCGATCCCCGTCGCGGTCTCCCCACTCGTCTCGATCCCGGAACACGGCAATGGAGGAAATGCGATCATTCCAGCTCTTTGACCGGTTATCGGAAACGGGGATGCGCCGGAGGTCGTCGGCGTCGCGATCAAGCATCAAGCTGACGCCTGTGAAGCTATCGTTGTTGAACACCCGCAGGCGGGCTCCCCCAAATACCCGGATGGAGGTGATTCTGTCATTGAATCCCGCGGGCATGGAAGGCCAGCGCTCTCCATCCTTAAGGCAGAAGTAGTCTCCCCGAAAGCCGGCATCCTTGTAGAAACAAGCCCCGGACCTGGGTGTATGCGGTCTGCCCCACCGCCACTGGGCAAACGCTGGGAACGAAGTGACGGTGAACAACAAAATGGCAATCGGCGCAAAACGGATTCGCATGGCGTCCTCCTGCCCTTGAAAGACTGCAATCCGCCCGGTTGGGGTTGCACTTGCACCCGCCATCAGCACGCTATTTGACCGGCCGGTCAAGTTCGCCGTCGGGCTTCCGCACGACGGAAGGACCGGGGAAGTGGACAGCAGGATGCAACCCGTAGTTACATAAAGCAGAATCTACCCGCGAGGCAACCGCGTGTTTCGAACCATTCGAGAAGACATTCAATCCGTTCTGGACCGAGATCCGGCAGCAACCGGCACGCTGGCAGTTCTGCTGTACCCAGGCCTCCACGCGGTGTGGATTCACCACCTGAACCACTGGCTCTGGCGTCGTCATCTGCGCCTGCTTGCGCGCTATCTTTCGCAGGTGGCGCGCTTCTGGACGGGGGTCGAGATTCACCCCGGGGCAACAATTGGGCGCAGGTTGTTCATTGACCACGGCATGGGAGTAGTCATCGGCGAGACCGCAATCATCGGCGATGACGTAACCCTCTATCACGGCGTTACCCTGGGCGGGACAAGCCTGGAGAAGAAGAAACGCCATCCCACGCTGGGAAACGGCGTCGTAATCGGCAACACTTCCAGCGTTCTCGGAGACATTGTGGTTGGGGATAACTCGCGCGTCGGCGCAGGCAGCGTGGTTTTGCGCGACGTGCCGCCAAATTCGACAGTGGTGGGGGTTCCGGCACACATCATTTACCGTGACGGCGAACGTGTGCTCATCACCGACCCCCATGAAATCAAGGATCCGCTCAGTGACGCCCTGATCGCCCTTGCCAAAGACGTGGGCGAACTTCGTTCGCGGCTCGACAAGATCTCCCAACTCACGGAGACGGCGCACGTGGATGGCTGCGTGGCCGATCTTGCCCAGGAGGACGATGAACGCCGCTCCTATCGCAGCGAATTCGACAAGAGCGGCTTTGCCGATTATGGCGCGGGAATATAGTTGGGCAGAGATTCTCGCCGGGACGTTGCGCGGAAGCGCCGCTCACGATAGCATCTAACAGTCTTAAGCACATCTCCCGTGCATTGAGGCGCGGTCGCCAAGCGGTAAGGCAGAGGTCTGCAAAACCTCCATCGGCGGTTCGATTCCGCCCCGCGCCTCCACAATTTCCGGTTCTCTCCAGCCGCTACTGCGGATGCTATTCATTCCCCGTGACCATGGAACGCCTGAATTACCATCATCTGCTCTACTTCCATACCGTCGCCCAGGAAGGCTCGGTGGCGCGCGCCAGCCGCAAACTCGGCTTGAAGCAGCCCACCATCAGTGCGCAGATTCACTCACTGGAAGAGCGGCTTGGCTGCAAGTTGCTGGAGCGCAGCGGACGCGGCCTGAAGACCACGCCTGCCGGGAAGACCGTACTTTGCTACGCAGAACGCATCTTTGCCGCAGGCGGGGCCTTGCTCTCTGCCCTGGAGGGACACACGGAGGAGACTCCACGGCTTGTGGTCGGCGCCACTGCGCCGCTGCCACCTGCAATCACGGCGAAACTTCTGAGCCCGTGCTTCGCGATGAAACCCAAGCCTGCATTGACCCTGGCCAGTGTTACTGCCGAGGAACTTCCTGCCCAAATTTCTTCCCGGTCCTTGGACTTCGCTCTCTCAGACCTTCCTCTTCCGGCAAAATGCCTTCATAGCCGAGTGCTGCTACAGAGTCCAATAGAAGCTTTCGTTCCCGCAGCCCTGGCCGCCAAAACGCGCAAGGGGTTCCCCGAAAGCCTCGAAGAACTTCCACTCCTGATGCCTTGTGCGGGAGGCTTGCGCCGAGAAGTGGATGCATGGCTGGCCGAGCATTCCGTTGGCGTTCGAATTGCGTCTGAGATGCAGCATCCCGAAAACTTTGCCGCCGATGCAGTCGCGGTGATGTTCGCCCCCGCCCTGCTGAGGGATGTGCTCAGGAAGGTTCATGGATTGCTTCCCGTGGGCTCTCTCAATGGATATCGATGGCGGGTGTTTCTGATTTCTGCGGGGAAGGGAATTAAGAACCCGGCGCTGGACGCGGTGGTTCTGGCGGCAAAGGAGATGCATTGAAGAAGCGTTTGAGGGGGATATGGGCCGTGTTAGCCCTGCTTGCCGTTTCGATAAGCTGCAAGAGCGCCCACGAGCGTGCACTCTTCGATGCCAAGATGGCTGTGGGTGGCGACCCTGTGCGCGGCGCGTTCCTCATTCAGCGCTATGGCTGCGGAGGCTGCCACAATATTCCGGGGATTCCTGGAGCAGCCGGCAAGGCCGCGCCCTCCCTGCAATTTCTTTCGGTGGAAACCTACATTTCCGGAAACCTGCAGAATTCCCCGGAGAACGTCATGCGCTGGATTGAATCACCGCACTCCATTTTGCCCAGAACCAAGATGCCGGAGATGGGCGTCAGCCACTCGGAATCCCGCGATATCACCACGTATCTGTGGAGCTTGCGCTGATTTTTCGTTTGACCTCGCGCGTCTTACGTCGTAATCTTCTACCGTGAGCATTGCATTTCCATCCTGCGCTGGTTGCTCCTCCCGTCGATGGTGGTCCTACACCGTCGTGTGCCTCTAGTCCGGCACGTCTCCCGCTTCCCCGCCTCAATGATTCAAACAAGCTCTCCCGCAACGCATTTGCGTTTGCGCCGGAAACCCAGGACAAACTAGATGCAAACTGCTTCTGCAAACCAATCGGCCCCGCAAACTCTGGGAGAGTTGCTGCCCGCGCTCCTGGCCTCGCGTGATCTTACGCGCCCTCAGGCCGCGCAACTGGTGGATGCCATGCTTGCCGCGGAAACTCCCGACGCCCAGATCGCTGCTGCTCTTGCCCTGCTGGTGTGCAAGGGTGAGAGCGCGGAGGAACTGGCCGGGTTTGCCGATGCCCTCTATCAGCGCGTGCTGCCCATCGCCATTCCCTCCGGGGTGCTCGATACGGCGGGAACCGGCGCCAGTCCTGTGAAGACCTTCAACGTTTCCAGCGCTGCCTCGTTTGTCATCGCCGCCGCCGGATGCGCCATTGCCAAGCATGGTGCGCGCGCCTCTACCAGCCGCTGCGGCAGTGCAGACGTGCTCACCGCTCTGGGGGTGCGCATTGACTGCGAGCCCGAAGCCGCAATCCGATGTTTGCGCGACCTGGGAATCTGCTTCCTCTTTGCGCCCAAGTACCACCCCGCCCTTGCCCGTGTCGCCCCAATCCGCCGCGCTCTCGGAATTCGAACCACATTCAACCTTGTCGGTCCGATGGTGAACCCCTGCCGGGCGCAGTACCGCCTGCTTGGAGTCTCCGACCATGCGCGCATGACGGTTGTTGCCGGGGCGCTCGCACAAATCGGAGTTTCGCGTGCGTGGGTCCTCCGGGGAGGCGATGGCCTGGATGAGATCACCACCGCATCGGCAAGCCGGGTGATCGAAGTTCAGGATGGCCGATACCAGGAACTTTCGGTTTCCCCCCGGGATTTTGGACTGACCGAGCGCCCAACCGGCGATGCGCGCGCTGGTAGCGTGGAAGAAAACGCCACCGTGGTTCGAGACATTCTCGCCGGCAAGCGCCGTGATGTTGCACGCGATCTTGTTGTCCTCAACGCCGCCGCCGCACTCCATGTTCGCACCGGAGACGGACTGCAGGAGTGCGCCGCCCGCGCTCAACGCGTGCTCGACGATGGCGCGGCCCTTGCGCGGATGGAACAGCTGATCGCCCTCTCGCACACATCCGAAGGAGGTTCTCTTTGAGCGCCGAATTTCTGCAGCGGGTGATGGACGGTAAACGCCACGAGCTCAGCCTGCTTGGCGATGCAGAACGTGAAGCCGTCCGCGATGCGGCCATCGCGGTGCGACAGGACCGCACCGCGCGCTTCCGCAGTGAACTTCTCCTCCGTCCCACGGCCATCATCGCGGAGTTCAAGCGCCACTCACCCTCCGTTGGAAATATTCAGGCTGGGGCCGATCCTCTCAAAGTTGCTCTCAACTACCAGGCTGGTGGCGCGGCGGCCATGTCCGTTCTCACCGAACCGGAGCACTTCAAGGGATCGCTGGATGACCTCCGCCGCGTAGCTTCCGGAGTCACTCTGCCCCTCCTGCGCAAGGATTTTGCGGTGGATCGCCACCAGGTTTACGAGGCTGCGATTGCCGGAGCCGAAGCCGTCCTCGTCATTGTCGCTGGACTTACAGACGCCGAGACCCTCAAACTGC
Source organism: uncultured Acidobacteriota bacterium (assembly GCA_903832295.1). Classification (GTDB taxonomy): domain Bacteria; phylum Acidobacteriota; class Terriglobia; order Terriglobales; family Acidobacteriaceae; genus TOLSYN. Next base: position 33,272 of record CAILAZ010000235.1, on the reverse strand, counting down.
TCGACGCTGCGCACCTTGTCCATCTCGATGCTCTCGTTGAAGTCCACACCGCAGAGGAGTTGGAGCGTGCCGCGGCCCTGGGGGCAAGCTTCCTTGGAGTAAACAACCGAAACCTCAAAACCCTCAAGGTTGATCTTGACACCGCGCTCCATCTCGCCGAACTCGCGCCGCAGCAAGCCACATTGGTTGCCGAGAGCGGATTGCGCACGCGCGCCGACATTGAACGTCTCCAGTCCGCAGGTTACCGGGCGTTCCTCATCGGAGAGACCCTCATGCGCGCTGCTGATCCCCTTGCGACTCTGCGCGAGTTACAGGGGCTGGAGGCGGTGCGATGAGCGCGGTTGAGATCAAGATCTGCGGCATCACCCGCGTGGAAGACGCGCTTTCCGCCATCCATGCCGGCGCGGCGATGCTCGGCTTGAATTTCTTCCCCGGAAGCCCGCGCTGTATCCCCCTTGAGCAGGCACAGAGAATTGCAGCCGCCGTCAGCGGCCGGGTGAAGCTGGTCGGTGTATTTGTAAATATGAATGTAGAGGATGTTCTCGCCATTGCCCGGGCTGTGCCACTCGACGCTATTCAACTGCACGGTGACGAATCCCCCGCCGAGGCAAGGAAGCTGGCTGCTGAATTTGAACTGATTCGCGCCCTCAAGGTCGATGTCCACTTCACCCCTGCCCTCGCCGCCGAATTCGCATTCTGCCGCGGCCTGCTCGTGGATACTCCGAGTGCGGGGCATGGCGGCTCCGGCGAAATCTTCAATTGGGCATCCGTGGATTGGATGGCACTCCGCCGTGCTTCCTCCGCAAAGCTTTTTCTAGCCGGAGGCCTGCACGCCGCCAATGTCACACAGGCGATCACGGCGGTTCGTCCCGACATCGTCGATGTCTGCAGCGGCGTGGAATCGGCGAAGGGAATCAAGAATCCTGAAAAGATACGCGAGTTTGTTGCGGCCGTGCGCGCCGCGGAGAGGCAGGAACCATGAAGGACGAAGCACTGTTGGAGAGCCTTTTGACAGCCTCCGGCGACGGATACTTCGGCAACTATGGCGGACGATTTGTGGCGGAAACCCTGATCGAGCCACTGGAGGAACTTACCGCTGCATTCACCGAAGCGCGCCGCGACCCGGATTTCCAGCGCGAGCTTAGCGGTCTTCTTGCCGAATTCAGCGGAAGGCCCACGCCGCTCTACTACGCGGAGCGCCTCAGTGAGTTTGCTGGCGGCGCACGCATTCTGCTGAAGCGGGAAGACCTCGGCCATACCGGTTCGCACAAGATCAACAACGCTCTTGGCCAGGTGCTGCTTGCGCGCCGCATGGGCAAGCGCCGCATCATCGCCGAAACCGGCGCGGGTCAGCATGGCGTTGCCACCGCTACGGTCTGCGCACGCTTTGGTCTTGAGTGCATCGTCTATATGGGTGCTGAAGATATGAAACGTCAGGCGCTCAATGTCTTCCGCATGCAGTTGATGGGCGCCGAAGTGCGTGGCGTGGAGGCGGGTTCGAAGACCCTTAAAGATGCCATCAATGAGGCTCTCCGCGATTGGGTCACCAACGTGCGCGAAACCTACTACCTGCTCGGCTCCGCGCTCGGGCCGCACCCCTATCCCACAATGGTGCGGGAATTTCAGCGCGTCATCGGCGATGAGGCCCGCCGGCAGGTGTTTGCCCGCGAAGGCCGTCTGCCGGATGCAGTCGTAGCCTGTGTCGGCGGTGGCTCCAACGCGATCGGTGCCTTCACAGCTTTTCTGGATGACAAGGATGTGCGCCTTATCGGCGTCGAAGCCGGAGGGCGCGGTGAATCGCTCGGTGATCACGCTGCCCGCTTCCACGGCGGGGTGCCCGGCGTTCTGCAGGGAACGTACAGCTACGTGCTGCAGGATGACGACGGCCAGATTGCAGCTACTCATTCCGTCAGCGCCGGTCTGGATTACGCATCGGTCGGCCCCGAGCACGCGCACCTGCGCGAACTGGGTCGCGCGGAGTACGTTTCCGCCGACGATGCCGAGGCACTCGAAGCCTTTGACCTGCTCTCCCGCCGCGAAGGAATCATTCCCGCTCTCGAGTCCGCCCACGCCGTTTCCTACGCTGTCAAACTTGCAAAGGAACTCGGTAAAGATGGATTGATGATCGTCAATCTATCCGGCCGCGGCGACAAGGACGTGGACACGGTGGCGAAATTGAAAGCAGGTACCCGATGACCAGCCGCTTACAGCAGGCATTCCATGCCCTACGAGAAACCGGCCGTCGCGGCGTTATCCCCTACATCACCGCGGGCGATCCCGATCTCGCGACCACCTATGAACTCATCGTTGCCATGGCCCGCGGCGGAGCCACCGCCATCGAGGTCGGCGTGCCATTCAGCGATCCTGCTGCCGATGGACCGGTGATTCAGCGGGCCTGCGAGCGGGCGCTGGCGCGGGGCGTAAAGCTCAATGACGTGATCGAAGTTGCGGGCCGCGCAGTGAAAGCCACCGGCGTCCCCATCGTCCTGTTCAGCTATCTCAACCCGCTGCTGCGTCTCGGACTTGACCGCGTGGCACAGCACGCCGCCGATGCCGGTCTTGCCGGGGTGCTGGTCACCGACCTGCCCGCCGAATCCGCGCAGGGATTTTCGCAGGCTCTCCAGCGTCGGGGTCTGGACCTGGTCTCGCTGGTTGCGCCCACTTCCACCGAGCAGCGTATCGCCCTGATCTCGCGGCATGCAACCGGATTCCTCTACGCCATCTCCGTAACCGGAGTCACCGGCACGCGTCAGCAGTTGAGCGCCGATGCCGGTGCCCTGCTCGACCGCATTCACCGCGTAACCGACCTTCCCGTGGCAGTTGGTTTCGGCATCAGCACGGCGGAGCAGGCTCGCGAAGCCTGGGCGCAGGGCGCGGACGCCGTCATCGTAGGCTCAGCAATCGTAAGAAAGATCGAAGAATTCGGAGCGCAGGCTCCCGTGGAAGTGGAACGCTTTGTGCGCGAGTTGCTCGCGTCGCAGGCGGTGGAGGCGTAGTGCAATGCTTATATTGATGAATGTGAATGCAACCGATGACCAGACCCAGGCTGTCTGTAAGCGCGTGGAGGAGCTTGGATTCCGTCCTCACCCTCTACCCGGAGCTACCCGCTGTGCGATCGGAATTACCGGCAATCAGGGCGCCGTGGAGGCCGATCCGCTCAGCCAGTTGCCCGGCGTTGCCGAGGTCATCGCCGTCTCCAAGCCGTACAAACTCGTCAGTAGAGACATGAAGCCAGAAGACACCGTTGTGCGATTTGAGGGCAGAGACGCAACCATTGGCGGCGTGGAAGTTGCCCTCATGGCTGGCCCATGCGGTGTGGAAAGCCGCGATCAGCTCTTCCGCGCCGCCGAAGCTGTCGCCGAGAGTGGTGCGCGTTTTCTCCGCGGCGGTGCATTCAAGCCGCGCACTTCGCCCTACGCCTTCCAGGGCATGGGCGAGAAGGGACTCGAGATCATGGCCGAAGCGCGCGAGGCCTTTGGTCTTCTCGTCGTCACAGAGGCCATCTGCCACGAATCGCTTGCCCTTGTCGATCAATATGCCGACATGATCCAGATTGGCGCACGCAACATGCAGAACTTCGCGCTGCTCAAACTTGCCGGGCGCTCGCGCCGCCCCGTCCTCCTCAAGCGCGGAATGTCTGCCACACTCGACGAACTGCTGATGGCCGCCGAATACATCATGAGCGAAGGCAACTACAACGTCGTCCTCTGCGAGCGCGGCATTCGCACCTTCGCCGACCACACCCGCAACACGCTCGACGTCGGCATCGTTCCCGCCGTGAAAAAACTCACGCATCTGCCCATCATTATTGATCCCAGCCACGCCGCAGGCAAGCGAGATAAAGTGGTTCCGCTTGCGCGCGCTGGGGTCGCTGTTGGCGCAGATGGTGTCATCGTCGAGGTACATTGCGATCCCGATCACGCGCTCTCCGACGGTCCGCAGTCGCTCTATCCCGGCCAGTTCGCCGCCATGGTTGAAAACCTTCGCGGCATTGCCCAGCTTGTTGGCCGGACTATGTACGATCCCAAGTGCAAGCCTGTCACTGCGGCGGTGGCCCGGTGACGGCCAGCTCGCAGTTTGCCGATTTTTGCAAGCTTGCCTCGGTGGGAGATCTTGTCGCGGTTACAGAGACCGTTTCTGCCGACCTGCTCACTCCGCTCTCGGCCTACCTGCGGATCGCGAAGGGTGCGGAGCGGTCCTTCCTGCTGGAGTCGGTCGAAGGCGGCGAACATCTGGCGCGCTACTCTTTTCTTGGCGCTGACCCTGCCATGGTCGTCCGCAGCCGCCAAGGCATTACCACCGTGCAGGATGCCGCGGGCGAGCGCATCGAACCCGGGACCGCCGTGGACATCCTGCGCCGTGAGTTTGCCAACCGCAAGTTTGCCGCCGCGGAAAACACCGCGCCCATGGCCGGGGGCTGTGTCGGGTATCTCGGATACGCTGCTTCCAGCTGGTTCGATGGCGCGATGCAATCCATCTGTGGAAGCGGCGACGAAGCCTGCTTCCTCATCTTCCGCACCGTGCTGGCCTTCGATCACGCACGTCAGCAGATCCAGATTCGCACCCTTGCCGAAGTTGCGCCCGGCGCGTCCCCGGCAGAGCTCCAGCAGAGTTTCAACACAGCCACGGTGAAGAATCGCGAAATCGTGCGCAAGCTCAGTGCCGCGGTCGAACTCCCCCTCAAGGCCATCGCCGTTGCCGGTGCCGGGGAGGCTGACTTCGAATCGAACTTCGCACGCCCCGAATTCGAGCGCGCCGTTGCCGAAGGCAAGGAACTTGTCTTTGCCGGAGAATGTTTCCAGATCGTCCTCTCGCAGCGCTTCCGCCGCAAGACCCGGGCCAACGCGGTTGCTCTCTACCGCGCACTGCGAGCCACCAATCCGTCGCCGTATATGTTTTTGCTCAACCTGGGTACTTCGGAAACCGGCGGCGAGCAGGCTCTCATCGGCGCATCTCCTGAAATGCTCGTCCGCTGCCGGGACCGCGAACTCACGTACCGTCCCATCGCCGGTACCCGCACCCGAGGAGCCAGCGCCGAGGAGGACTCCCGCCTGGCCGAGGAGTTGCTTGCAGACGAAAAGGAGCGTGCCGAACACATGATGCTCGTTGATCTCGGTCGCAACGACCTTGGCCGTGTGGCGCGTTACGGCACCGTCAAGGTCAAGAAGCTGATGACTGTCGAGAAGTATTCGCACGTCCAGCATCTCGTTACCGAGCTTCATGCCGAACTTCGTCCCGAGCTGGATCGCTTTGATGCTCTCGGCGCATGTTTCCCCGCCGGAACCGTAACCGGTGCTCCCAAGATACGCGCCATGCAGGGCATCGCCGACCTCGAACGCGGCCCGCGTGAGGCCTACTCCGGCGCAGTGCTCTACGCCGACTACGCCAACAATCTCGACTCCTGCATCACCATCCGCACCATGGAGTTGTCGGGCGACGAACTCAGCGTGCAGGCGGGTGCCGGAATCGTCGCCGATTCGGTTCCTGCCACCGAGTGGGAAGAGACCATCAACAAGTCACGAGCCTTGCGGCGCGCCGTCGCCCTGGCGGAGGCGGAAGGATAACCATGCTGCTGGTCATCGACAACTACGATTCTTTCACCTACAACCTCGTGCAGTTTCTCGGCGAACTCGGCGCAGAGCCCGTCGTCCGCCGCAATGATCAGATCACTGTGCAGCAGATTGCCGATGGCGGCTATCGCGGGGTCGTTATCTCTCCCGGTCCCGGCGAGCCCAAGGGTGCCGGAGTCTCGCTTGCAGCCATCCGCGAACTCGGCGGCAGCCTGCCCATCCTTGGCGTCTGCCTTGGTCACCAGGCCATAGGAGAAGCCTTTGGCGGGCACATCGTCCGCGCCCCCAAGCCCATCCACGGAAAGGCCAGCCGCATTACCCATGACGGTCGCGGCATCTTCCATGGCGTTCCTTCCGGGATCGACGTGGCCCGGTACCACTCCCTGGTCATTGAGCCCCACACCTGCCCTGATGTTCTTGAGGTCACCGCCTGCACGGCGGATGGAATTATCATGGGCGTCCGCCATCGCAGCCTTCCCATCGAAGGCGTGCAGTTCCATCCCGAATCCGTCCTCACCGGCAACGGCATGCTCATCCTCGCCAACTTCGTCCGCCTCTGTGGGCTCACGCCCACTTTGGCATGATCGGATACAACTTTGCCCGGCAAAGTGCGTTCTACACCTTAGTGTAAGAGGTGAAAGTATGAAGAACGCAACCCTATCTCTGCTTGCATTCGCGTTGTTGCTGTCCTTGCCGGGATTTGCCCGCACGCCGGCGCAGCAAAACGCCAAGGACGCGGCCGTTGCTGCGGCTGCACAATCTCAAAACTCGGACGCAATTCCCGCCCTCCCGGCGCACAAGTCCAAAACCGCCCCGGCAAATGAGGAAGACCGCATCTCCCGCGAGGTGCGCCACGAACTCGTCATGCAGCCGTACTACACCCTTTGGGATTGGCTCGCATTTCGTGTGAACGGCACCACCGTGGAGTTGCTCGGAGACACCAACAGTATCGGCCTGAAGAATGACGCCGTGAATACGGTGAAGCGCATCGAGGGCGTGGAGAAGGTCGTTGACCATATCAATCAGTTGCCTCCCTCGCCCATGGACGACGATATTCGCCACCAGGTCGCGCGCGCCATCTTCAATTGGGGAGGACTGTCGCGCTACTCATGGTCGGCTGTCCCCAGCATCCACATCATCGTAAACAGCGGTCGTGTCCGTCTGGAGGGCATTGTGGACAGTCAGTCGGATAAGGACGCAGCCGGACTTCGTGCCAACGGCGTCCCCGGGGTCTTCCAGGTCACCAACAACCTTCGCGTGGTTAAAGACTGATTTCTCGCCGGCGCGAAAAGAGGTGCTCTACGGGGCACCTCTTCTGCTTTCCAGTCAATGTTGCAGTCGTGTGAAAACAGCTGCCGTCGCGGTGGCCTTTGGGATTCGGTGTGCTAGTCTGGCTTTTTCCGGTTCCCTGAATCCGCCTATGCTTGCCATCCCCGCTTCCTTTCCCGACGACTTTCTCTGGGGTGTCTCCACATCCTCGCACCAGTTCGAGGGAGGCAACACCCTGAACCAGTGGCACGATTGGGAGCGTGCCGGGCGCATCCGTTCGGGAGGCGGCTGTGGTTCGGCTTGCGACTGGTGGCAAAACGCCGAACGCGATCTCGATCTCTGCTCCCATCTCGGACTCAATGCCATCCGCATCTCCATCGAGTGGAGCCGCATGGAGCCAGCCTTTGCCCATTGGAGCGACTCCGCCGTCCTTCGCTACCGCCAGATCATCCGCGAGGCCCGCCGCCGTGGCATGAGGGTCTTCGTCTCTCTCCACCACTTCACCCACCCCCGCTGGTTTGAAGCTCGTGGCGGATTCCTCGACGCCCAGGCCCCCGAACTTTTCCGCCACTACGCCAAGCGCGCCGTGCGCTCCCTCGGCGACCTCGTCACCGACTGGGTCACCTTCAACGAACCCAACGTTTACGCCTCCTTCGGCTACCTCTTTGGAGAGTTTCCTCCCGGGCGCCTCAACGAACTCAACTCCGCCCTCAGCGTCTTCAGCGGAATGATGCGCGCCCACGCCTTCGCCTATGACATGTTGCACCGCGAGCAACCTGGAACCAATGTCGGCCTCGCGACCAACTACGTTGTCTTTGAGCCCGCTCGCGACAACGTTCTGGACCGCCAGCTGGTTTCGGCCTATGACGCTCTTTTCAATCGCGGTGCTCTCAGCTACCTTCTCGACGAACCCATTCCCCTGCCCTTCGCCATGATGGCTCCCAGCGTCCCCGAGGTCGCCGGAAAAATTGATTTCATCGGACTCAACGTCTATAACCGCCTTCACGTCCGTGCCCCGCTCGGTGAAAAATTCGGCCCCGGGGGCCTCCACGTTCCTGGCGATGTCCCCCAGGGTGATCACGGTGTTGCTGCCGCATATGGCGAAGCCTATCCCAAGGTCGTCTCCGCCGCCGTGGCCGCCTACGCCCCGCTTGGCTGTCCCATGTATGTGATGGAGAACGGCGTTCCAGACCGTGAGGACCGCATCCGTCCGTGGCTGCTGGTGAATTCCCTGCGCGAACTGCGCCATATGTGGCAGCAGGGCTATGATGTCCGCGGATATTTTCATTGGAGCCTGGTGGATAACTTCGAATGGAGCGAGGGCTGGCGCCTCCGCTTTGGACTCTACTCGCTTGATGAGGCGACCCAGCAGCGCATCGCCCGTCCCAGCGCCGAACTCTATCGCCAGATCATCGCCGACAAAGGTATCCGGCGCGAGACCCTGGAACGTTATGAAAACGCTCCAGCCTGAACTCTAGCAGCGCACACTCTCATATCCGGCAAATGCCGCCACGCTTCCGCCATCCAGCGCGGGCACAAGCATCGGCGCTGTCTCCGCCGCCGGTTCGTAATCGTATTTCTTGCCGTCGTAACGCCGCACCTGCACTCCCCCTTCCCCTACTGTCAAATACGTCGGATTGGCATCAATCCAGCTTCCACTGTTGTAGTAGTCCACCCCGTGACGGTTCAGGTGGGTGGCCACGTGGGTATGTCCGCAGAAGATGCGGTCTACCCTCCCCGCTCGCGCGTACAGCAAAGCTCCCTCGGCTACTCTTGATTCCATCCGCAACCAGCGCGTGTTCACCCGGTCAATAAACCGCGAGAGCCGCTTGCGGTTGCCTTCCACCTTCTGCAATTCGTATAAAATGCGCTCCCCCACCCGGCTCAGGAACTCGTTCTGGCTGCAGAAGGGGTCGAACTGGTGCCCGTGCATCGCCACGTGGCGCTTTCCCTCGAACTCCCAGACATATCGCTGGTAAACCGGCACGCCCACCAGGTGAGACATGATCTGGGACAGCCCCTGGTCGTGGTTTCCCTCCACCCACACCACTTCCACCTTCCGCTTCGGATTCGACAGCTTGCGGATGCGCGAGAGAAACTTCCAGTGATCGCTGGTCAGCCGACGGAAATTCAGATCGCTGAAGATGTCTCCCAGCAGAACCAGCCTGCGGAAATCCGACGCCTCCAATAACTCCGTGGCCTCGCGTGCCCGGCTCACTTCGCTGCCAAGGTGCACATCGGAAAGGATCAGCGTGTCCATCGCCTGCTCTGTCATAACGCTATCTATCTTGATCGGGCGCGGTGAATCGGCGGTAAACCAACTGTGAAAGTTGCATGAAAGTTAGTGCAATGTGCTCTTTTTCACACACCATCGGCTCCAGATTCCCGCCAGGGGAGCCGCACGTGGTTTTCCGTAATCTGAACACTTGCATGCCGGATCATTTACGGCTAAGGTCTAGCTCGGAGCTGGGCTAGGGGCGAGTGGATGGTGACTAGGGCATTGCCCCACTGCCTTGCTTTCACCAAACATTTACACTGGTGTCATAGCCCAGCAAGCAACCGCGGGCAAGATGTAAATATGTTTCGCGCAGCCATGACTGAAAATTCTGAAACTCCGTTCGCCAAGCTCGGCAAGCAGATTCCCTGGGCGCGCCCGTTCATCCCGGCACGCCGCCTTGACCGCATCTACGCCAGCGCTTTGACCCGCACAGAGGGAACCGTCTTCGACGGAATTCTGCGCGAGATGGACGTGGAATACACCGTGCGCGAGGCAGATATCAAGCACGTGCCCACGGAAGGGCCCGCCGTTGTCTTTTCCAATCATCCCTTTGGAATGCTCGACGGCATCCTGATGGCTGCTCTTCTGTTGCGCCTGCGTCCGGACGTGAAACTGCTCGCCAACCAGCTTCTGGCCTGCATGGAAGAGCTCTCCCAGCACTGCATTCTCGTGGACAACATGATGGGCGAAGGCCACGAAGAAGCCAATCGCCGAGGCATTCGCGAAGCCCTGGAATGGGTGAAGCAGGGGCACATGCTCATTGTTTTCCCTGCCGGGGAAGTTGCATCCTGGAGCCGCCATCATCACCGCGTGCTCGATCCCCAGTGGAATCGCAACATGGCCCGTATTGCGCGCATGACCGGCGCGCGCAGCGTTCCGGCCTTCATCTCTGGAACCAATAGCGTCGGCTTTCATCTCGCAGGCATGATCAACCCGCGTCTCCGCACCCTCTTCCTCCCGCACGAACTCATTAACAAGCGCGGGCGCCGGATGGAGATACGGATCGGCGCACCGGTTGAGAGCGATACCCTCAAGGCGATTCGCGATGATGACAAGGCCATCGATCTGCTTCGCTGGAACAGCTCTCTGCTCTCTTTGCGGGATCGCATCGGCTCGCCCCGTGCCCGTTTCTTTCCTTCCAAGTGGCAGCCCCGTCAGGCAGTAGCTCCGGCGGAAGACCCGGTTGTTCTGCTCCGGGAATTGCAGTCTCTTCCTGCGGAGTCTCTGCTGGAAAGCGCCGGCAAGATGCGGGTCTATGCGCTCAGCTCCCGTCAGGCGCCGCGCATTGTCCGTGAAATCGGACGCCTCCGTGAGATTACCTTCCGCGCCTCCGGCGAAGGCACCGGAAAAGCTCGCGATCTTGACCGCTTCGACGCCTACTACATCCACCTCGTTCTCTGGAATGACGAACGCCAGGAAATCGCCGGCGCCTACCGCATCTGCAACGTCCAGAGCGTACTTCGCCGTTACGGATTGCGTGGCCTCTACACCGCCACTCTCTTCCGCTTCCAGCCCAAGTTCTTTGCCAAGGTCGGCCCCGCGCTCGAACTCGGCCGTTCCTTCATCCATCTGGACTACCAGCGGCAGTATGCCCCCCTGCTCGTCCTCTGGAAGGGAATCGGCAGCTATATCAACCGCCATCCTGAAACTCCCATGCTCTTCGGAGCTGTCAGCATCAGCGCGGATTATTCCCCTGCCTCCCGCGAGGTGCTCACCAGCTATCTGAGCGCTCACTCTGTGGACGCCGATCTGCTCAAGCTCCTCCGCCCCAAGCATCCGCCCCGCACCTCTGCGGAAAATGTTACGGAGCCGGAAATGTTCGCCCGCGTGTTCTCCGTCGATGACATCTCCGACTGGGTCAGCATGTTTGAGAGCGATGGCAAGGGTGTCCCAGTACTGGTTCGCCACTACATGAAGCTGGGCGGAAAGTTCCTCGGTTTCAACGTGGACGCAAAGTTCTCCAACGTCCTCGACGGCCTGTTGATGGTCGATCTTCGCCAGGCTAAACCGGAGTTGATGGCGCGCTATTTCGGCAAGCAAGGCACAGCCAACTTCCGCCGCCTGCACGGCGTCCAGGATGCAGAGCCCGCAGCCAAGCCGGAGCCAGTGCTCGCCCGGTAGGCGGCGTACAATTTGCCGCCGCTCCGCGGAATGTCGTATCGTTTCGCCGTGGCCAATCGACCCACAATTCGGACGGATACAGCCGCCCTTACCCTTCGGCTCTTGACCTTGCTGCAGCGCTTTCCCGTGCGTCATCGCAAGGAAGACGTCCATGGTCTGCGCACCACCGTTCGCCGTCTCGAGGTTCAGCTCGGCAAGTGTCCAGCGAAGCTCTCCGGCTCCCTGAAGCGCCTTCGCAAGAAAGCCGGCAAGGTTCGAGACATCGACGTCCACCTTGGCCTGCTCAAGACCGTCCTGCCGCCGGGCTCCTCCCCAAGCCTGCAACGCCAGGCCCTTCAGCTTCGCAAATCTCTGGAGTCCAGCAGAAAGCGCCATCTTGCATCGCTGCAGGGCACAATCTCCAGTGCCGCACCCCGGCTTGCAAGCAAGCTCCCGAGCTCTGCGGAGCGCGCTTCCGCCCACGCTCCCCATGCGGAACATGTGAGCCAGTACCTGTCCCACGCCCGCCAGCACTTTCTCCAGTGGACCACGGAGATTCCTCGCGATTCCCGCCAGCTCCACCAGCTCCGCATCTTGACCAAGCAGCTCCGCTATTCTCTGGAGCCGCTGCAGGCAATCCCTGAGGCGGCGACTTTCGCCGGAAAATTGAAACAGGTGCAGGACGCAATCGGCAGCTGGCATGACTGGGCGACACTTCAGCAGCTTGCAGAGCGCCATCTTCCGGCAGAGCCGCTCTCCGCGCTTCTCCGCGCCCGCGCCGCACGGGAATACCGCCAGGCGCGACGGACCGCCGCTGGCGTGAGAAGCTGGATGCAGGGCGAGCTTTCTGCCTCCGCTCCGGGCAGCAGATCTCAATTGCATGTTGTGAAAGCGGGTTAGACGAATGGCAACACTGGCTGCCGTGGACATCGGCGCGAACTCCGTACGTTCGAAGATCGCGCGTATCGTGCGCAAGCGTCTCCAGGTTCTTCATGAGGATCGCGAAGTCGTCCGCCTTGGCGAAGGTGTCTTCCGCAACGGCGCGCTCGATCCCGCCGCCATGGAGCAGACTGTCCGCGTCCTCCGCCGCTTCCAGAAAGCTGCCCAGGCCCACGGCGCAACCGAGGTCCGCGTCGTCGCCACCAGCGCGCTGCGTGACGCCAACAATGGCGGAGCATTCGTCCAGTGGGTCAAGGCCGCCATCGGTTGGAAGGTCGAAGTCATCAGCGGCGTGGAAGAGGGCCGCCTCATCCACCTTGGCGTCATGGCCAACACCCGCATCGGGGCTGGCCGCGTCCTGCTCATCGACCTCGGTGGCGGAAGCTGTGAACTCATCGTCTCCTACAAGGGGCAAATCGAGCGCATCTACAGCCTCCCCCTCGGTGCCGTCCGCCTCACCCGCGAGTTCCTCAGGCACGATCCGCCCACGGAAACCGAACTCGACCAGATGCGCAGCTACATCAGCGAAGAGGTGGGCCGCGTCGCAGCCGAACTTACCGAGCACAAGATCAACCTCACCATCGCCACCTCCGGAACCCCGGCCGCCCTCAGCGAACTCTGGGCCGCCGGGCAGCCCGGCAACGCCACCAGCGTCCCCCGCGCCGGATTGCTCCGCCTCACCAAGAAGCTCTCCACCCTCAACGTCGAGCAGCGCCGCGCCCTCAAGGGCATCGGCCCCCGCCGCTCTGAGATCATCATCGCCGGTGCCCATGTCTTCGCCGAGCTCTTCACCGAACTCGAGCTCACCAGCTTCCGTTATCTGCCCTTTGGTTTACGCGACGGAATCCTCGCCCAGATGGCCGCCGACGATGTGGACATCGGCTTGCGCAAACAGCTCGAGAGCGAGCGCCACAACTCCGTGCTCAATCTCGCCTCCCACTACCACGTGGACCTGCGCTTCTCCACCCGTGTCGCCGAGCACGCCCAGCGTCTTTACAAGCTCCTGGCTCCGGTCCATCACCTTCCGCCCGAGTACGCCAACCTCCTCCAGGCCGCGGCCATGCTGCATGAGGTTGGTTCGTTCATCAGCCGTGCCGGGCGGCGCCGCCACGCTTTTTATATCCTCGCCCACTCGGAGTTGCTCGGCTTCAGCCTGCCCCAGCGCCGCTTCATTGCCGCCATCGCGCGCTACCTGGGCAAATCGAAAATCACCCCCGCCAGTCCGCCGGTCAACGCTCTTTCCCCCACCGACCGTCTCCTGCTTCCCCGCGTGGTAATTCTTCTGCGTCTTGCACGCGCCATCGAACAGGGCCGGCGCGAAGCCGTCCTCAACCTGCGCGCAAAACTTGAGCCGCGCAGCGTGCGGCTCACCCTCGTCACCCGTCCCACCGGTGCCGAGCTCGAACTATGGGCGTTGGAAAGGGAATCTGCTTATTTCTTTGAGGTTTTTGGCAGGGAACTATCCTGCATAGAGGTATAGGCGCTCTTTACCAGCCGGGGAGTCACCAGCCAGTTGAGCACGCTGCGCTTGGCTCCCACCTCCACCCGCGCCACGCTGCCCTTTTTCATCTCGATTGCCCGCTCGCTCAATCCGCCAGTCACCAGCAGTGACAGAAACTTGCTCATCGTCGGATTGTGTCCCACCACCATCACTGCCTCAAGTTCTCTTACCTGCAGCAGCAACTGCCGGAAGCCCTCGAAGTTGGCGCTTGGTGCCAGCGCCGGAGTTCGCTCGATCCGCTGCTCGTACGCAATCTCGTTCCCCACCATCGAGGCCGTCTGCGTCGCCCGCTTCAACGGGCTGGAGAGAATCAGGTCCACGTGCGTGTCCAGCGAATTCAGCAGTCTTCCCACGTACCGGCACTGCTCAATGCCTTCCTTGTCCAGGGGACGCTTCTCATCCTGAATCGGGTTCAGGCGCTTCTGTCCGGCATTTGCGTGACGAAGAAAATAGACGATCATTCTTTTATGTTACCTTGACCCGCGTCTTGGCTGTCCGGGGCTTTGCTGGCCGTCGGCGCGGTGGTCTGGCCGCCACCACCGGAATCGCCGACAGATCGCGCTTGCCTTCCGCGCAATCAATCAGGAAATCCTGAGAGCTGAACAGCGCTGCCTTGCCCTTTGCACCGTCGTGGACGTACTCTCCGTCGCGCTGCAGCAACCGCGCCTTCACGTTGTCAGCAAGGTACGCCGCCAATATCTCGTGCCGCACCCTGTCCTTCAGCAGTGCATCGCGCAGCGGAAAGACCACCTCCACCCGCTCATGCAGATTCCGCGGCATCCAGTCCGCGCTCCCCAGGTAAATCTCCTCTTCGCCGCCATTCTGGAAGTAGTAGATGCGGCTGTGCTCCAGGAAGCGGCCCACAATGCTGCGCACCGTCACCCGGTCGCTGATTCCCCGGATCCCCGGGTTCAGCGAGCAGATTCCTCTTACAATCAGGTCCACCTGCACGCCCGCCTGCGAAGCCTTGTACAACTCCTGCACCACGTTCTTGTCCAGCAGCGAATTCACCTTCGCAATGATCCGCGCCGGCTTTCCCGCGCGCGCGTGGTCGGCCTCGCGTGCAATCAGGTTTGCCACCCGCTCCGCCAAATCCACTGGAGCCACCAGCAGCGGGTTGTAGTTCGGCTGTTCGGAGTAAGCGGTCAGGAAGTTGAACACGTTGTGCACCGCCATCGTCATCTCGGGCTCGGCGGTCAGCAGGCTCAAGTCCGTATAAAATGCCGCCGTCGATGGGTTGTAGTTTCCCGTCCCCAGGTGGCAGTAGCGCCGCATCACCCCATCTGGATCTTTTCGCGCAATCAGCGTCAGCTTGCAGTGGGTCTTCAGTCCCACCAACCCGTGAAAGACCTGCACTCCGGCGTCTTCCAGTTCGCGTGCCCACTTGATGTTGGAGGCTTCGTCGAAGCGCGCCTTCACCTCCACCACTACCGTCACTTCCTTCATCGCCGCCGCCTGCACCAGCGCTTCCACAATCGGCGAGTTGTCATTCGTGCGGTACAGCGTCTGTTTGATCGAGAGCACTGCCGGGTCCTGCGCCGCCGCCTCGATAAACGACACCACGCTGTTGTAGCTGTCAAACGGATGGTGCAGCAGCACATCCCGCTGCCGCAGTGCGCCCCAGATATCGCGCGTCCCCTTCGGCAGTGACCACTCCTTCGGCTGGAAGGGTTTGAACTTCAGATCCGGGCGGTTCACCGCGCTATGCAGATGCATCAGGCGCGACAGGTTCACCGGCCCCGGCGTGCGATACACCTGCCAGTCCTGCAGTTCGAAAACCGTCTGCAGCCGTGACACAATATCGGCGCTCGCGTCAGACTCAATCTCCAGCCGCACCGCGTCGCCCTTGCGGCGGTTGTGCAATTCCGTTCGTACCGACTCCAGCACGCTCCGCGACTCTTCTTCCTGCAGATACAGGTTGCTGTTGCGCGTAATCCGGAACGCCCCTTCGCTCAGGATCTCATAGCCCCGGTACATCCGTCCGGCGTGCAGTCCCACCAGGTCGGCCAGCGCGATAAACGAATCGCCCTTTGCATCCGGCAGCCGCACCAGCCTTGGCAGCGAGCGCGGCACCGTCACCACACCCATGTAATTGGCTGTCGAGCGTCTTCTCCGCCGCAACAGCAGCGCCTGGCACAGCGCCTTGTGGATCACCCTCGGGAACGGGTGTGCCGGATCGACCGTCACCGGCGTCAGCAGTGCGTCCAACTCGTTACGGCAGTAGTCGTCCACCACCTCGCGCTGTTCTTCGCTCAGGTCCGCCAGCGAGTGCACCCGGATGCGGTGCTCGGCCAGCTCAGGGAGCAGCTTCTTATTCCAGCAGTCGTATTGCAGACGCACAAATTCGTGGGTCGCCTCCGCCACCATCTCCTGCTCGTCCCTC
This sequence comes from uncultured Acidobacteriota bacterium, assembly GCA_903832295.1. Classification (GTDB taxonomy): domain Bacteria; phylum Acidobacteriota; class Terriglobia; order Terriglobales; family Acidobacteriaceae; genus TOLSYN. The sequence goes on along the minus strand of CAILAZ010000235.1, from coordinate 17,232 downwards.
GGCGTCAGCCCGTCCGGACCCGGATCCACCTGTCCCTCTTCCAGGTGTTGCAGCAGCCCGGCGATCCTTATTTCAAAGAACTCATCCAGGTTGCTGGCCGTAATCGCCAGGAACTTCACCCGCTCCAGCAGCGGATTGCTCTCGTCCTCGGCCTCCTCCAGCACCCTGCGATTGAAGGCCAGCCAGGAGAGGCTCCGATTCAGGTAAAACTCCGTATTCAGCAGCGAGCGTGGCAGCATGACCAATCAGTGTACTGCCTCCTGCTGATTCCCGGATGTTACAGAATGATGAACAACGCCAGGGTCTCTCCTTTACCCCGTTTTACTTTTGCCTGCCGGTCATCGCATACTTACCATATGGCTCGTCTGGGGTGTTGGAAATCCGGAGTTGCGTTTCTGCTCTTGCTGCACCTCCTGGTGCATCCGGCCATCCATATCCAGCGCATTCCGGAGCTGTTCGCAGCTCTCACCCAGCACAGCCTTTTCCGCGACGTTGCTCCCGAACCGGGGGATATCTGCTCGCTCTGCCGCGTGGCAAACTCACTGCACGCGCCCATCCCGGCCCCTGCTGCCTCCCACCTCCTGCTCCAGGTTGGCAGCCGTCCAGTCGAACCCCTTTCCGCCCCGCGCTCCGTCGAGTGCTGCCAGCGCATTCCCCGCGCCCCACCCCTCCTCGTCCATCTTTAACAAGCTTGAATCTGTCTCATCCAGCCCCGGCTTAAAACTCCGCGGCGCTGATTGGTTTCATACCTCTAGGATTCAGCTTGGGACGTGCCCCGGTGCGTTTCTGCCTCTTGCGCAGATTCCGCTCCGGTGGCCCCGCATGATGTTGGATTTGCCCAAAATTTTGGAGAGTACGGAATGACGGCGCGAATTGCCACAGTTTTTGCAATACTCACCCTGTTTCTCGCCAGCGCATCTGCCGTTGAGCCGCAGAACCTTGGTGCCTCGGGAACCTTGCAGGGCTCCGTCTCGGACCCCTCCGGTGCCGTCGTCTCCGGAGCCACCGTCCTCATCAACAACCGCGTCACCAACTTCACCGCCACCGCCACCACGGACGCCTCCGGCCTCTTTCTCTTCCGCAACGTCCCCTTCAACCACTACCGCCTCACCGTTACTGCCCCCGGCTTCGCCAGCACGGAGAGCGCGCTCGACGTAATTTCCCCCGTCGCCCAGACCCTCAAGCTCACCCTCAACATCGCCGCCTCCCAAACCGTCGTCAATGTCGAGGGCGGCTCCTCGGACCTCCTTGAGACCGTGACCACCAATCACGTCGATATCGACAGCAGCCTCATTGACCGCATGCCCGTCAGCTCCACCTCCGGCCTCAGCTCCGTCATCGAGCAGTCTTCCCCCGGCGTCGTCTCGGACTCCAACGGCAGCTTCCATCCCCTTGGCGAGCACTCAGACACCTCGTTCGTCATCGACAATCAGCCGGTCAACGATCAGCAGAGCCGCACCTTCTCCAACCAGATCGCCACCAGCACCATCGACTCCATGGAGGCCATCAGCGGCGTCGCCCCCGCCGAATTCGGAGACAAAGCCAGCCTCGTCGTCCGCACCACCACCAAGAGCGGCCTCGGCGCCAAGGGAACCCACGGCGGCATCTCCGGCGACTACGGCTCCTTCGGCACCTCTTCGGTCTCCGCCAACCTCAGCACCGGCAATGAGCGTTGGGGAAACTTCACCGCCATCGACGGCACCAACTCCGGTCGCTTCCTTGACGCCCCTGAGTTCCGCCCGCTCCACGCCCACGGCAACGCCGAAAACCTCTTTGACCGCATCGACCGCCAGCTCTCCTCCACCGACGCCTTGCACCTCAACCTCTCTCTCGCCCGCTCCTGGTTCCAGCAGCCCAATACCTATGACCAGCAGGCCGCCGGACAGGATCAGCGCCAGCAAGTCCGCAGCTTCAACGTCGCGCCCGGCTACACTCACCAGTTCAATGAGAGCAGCCTCCTCACCGCCAACGCCTGGCTCCGTCAGGACCGCGTCGGCTACTATCCCAGCGCCAACGTCTTTTCCGATCTGCCCGCCACGCTCAATCAGCAGCGCCGCCTCACCAGCACCGGAATCAAGGCCGATTACTCCATCAGCAAGGGCCGCCACACCTTCAAGGCCGGAGTTCAGTGGCAGCACACCTTCCTCTCTGAGTTTTTCCAGACCGGACTCACCGATCCCGCCTATAACGATCCCGCCAGCCCCGGCTATCTCCCTGGCCTCGCACCCTACGACCTTACCCGCGGAGGCCATCTCTTCACCTTCCGCGGACGCACCGACGTCAAGGAGGAGTCCGCCTTCGCCCAGGACTCCCTCAAGCTCAAGAACCTCACTCTCTCCGCCGGACTCCGCGCCGATCTCTACAACGGCCTCAGCAGTGATCACGCGCTCCAACCGCGTCTCGGGGCCAGCTACCTCTTCCCCCGCACCGGCACCGTCCTCCGCGCATCCTACGGACGCCTCTTCCTCACTCCCTACAATGAAAATCTCGTCCTCTCCAGCTCCACCGGAGCGGGTGGACTGGCCGCCAACGCCGGAGCCCAGGGCCAGAAAGTCATCTCCGCCGCCCATCGCAACCAGTATGAAACCGGATTCCAACAGAGCCTCGGCCGCTACTTCGTAGCCGACGCCAACTACTTCTGGAAGTTCACCACCGGCGACTACGACTTCGACGTTCTCTTCAACACTCCTCTGGCCTTCCCCATCCAGTGGCAGAAGTCCAAGATCGACGGCGTCTCCATCCGCCTCACCATGCCCGAGCTTCACGGCTGGTCTGCCTACTCCGTCATGGGACACACTCGCTCACGCTTCTTCGGACCCGAAGTCGGAGGCATCCTCTTCAATTCGCCCGTCGCCACCGGCGTCTTCCGCATTGACCACGACCAGGCCTTCCAGCAGAGCTCCCACGTGCAATACCAGTTCGGCAAAAAGCTCCCGTGGATTGGTGTCACCTGGAACTACGAGAGCGGCACCGTGGCCGGCAACGTCCCAACCTATGCCGCCGCTCTCACCCTCACCGCGGATCAGCAGGCTGCCATCGGCCTCTTCTGCGGCTCAACCTTCGCCACCCTCGGCGCTCCCATCCGCTCCTGTGCCTCCGGAGCCGAAGGCGCAACCCGTGTCCGCATCCCCGCGCCCGGCACCGAAGACGCCGACAGGAATCCGCCCCGCATCGCCCCCCGCAACCTCTTCGACGCCGCCATCGGCGACGACGATCTCTTCCGCACAGACAAGCACAAGATTTCCCTGCGCTTCACCGCCGCCAATCTCACCAACAAGGTGGCGCTCTACAACTTCCTCTCCACCTTCAGCGGAACCCATTTCCTCTCTCCCCGCACCTTCTCCGCCCAGCTTGGCTACACTTTCTAGCCTCGCGTCGAGCACAAAAAGCCTGCCCTCTTGCGGCAGGCATTTTTGTGCTCAGCATTTCGCCTCATTCCTGAGTCGTTGAAAATCTGTTATTTTGCAATTTGCATCACTTGCAGCACTGACCCATCGAGGCGGGAATGAACTCTGCACCTCACGCACAACCCAGCAACGCTCCGGATCAGGGTCCCTACAAAGTTCAAGTCCTCGACCGCGCCGTCGCCATCCTCGAACTGCTCTCCAACTCCGCCACTGAGATGAGCCTCGGCGAACTCACCACCGCCATCGGCCTCCACAAGAGCACCGTCCACCGCCTCCTCATGGTCCTGGAGGGCCACCGCCTTGTCAGCAAGAGCCCGCTCCATGGCCGTTATCGCCTCGGCCTCAAGCTCTTCGAACTGGGCAGCCGCGCCGTTGGCAACCTCAATCTCCGTGAGCGCGCCCGCCCCCGTCTCGAGTGGCTAGTCGCCCAGACCGCCGAAACCGTCCACCTCTGCGTCCTCGACCGTGGTGAAATGCTTTATATTGACAAGCTCGAGCCCGAGCGTAGTGTGCGCATCACCTCCCAGGTTGGCCGCCGCGTCCCCGTCCACTGCTCCGCCGTTGGCAAGGCCATGCTCGCCTGTCTCCCGGAGCCCGCCGTCCGCGAAATCCTCGGCCAGCGCGGCATGCCCGCCCGCACCAGCCACACCCTCACCTCGCCGGAGTCCCTCATCGCCGAACTCGAATCCACCCGCCTCCGAGGCTATGCCTTTGACAACGAAGAAGCCGAAGAAGGCGTCCGCTGCATCGCCGTCCCCGTCTTTGACGGAACCGGTCAGGCAATTGCAGCCATCAGCGTCTCCGGCCCCGCGTTTCGCTTCCACAAGGACCAGAACTCCGCCATGCTCGCGCCCCTGCGAACCATCGCCCGCGAGCTCTCGGGAGCCATGGGATCCCCGCGGAACTCCTGACTCCCGACTTCCAGTCCAGTTGATTTAGTGCTTGTGGTGTTCGTGCCGCAAGTACGGCGACGGATGCTTGTGCTGTACTCCGCCGTGCAGGTGCCGGTGCGAGTGAATCAGGTTGGCTGACTCCAGCAGCTCGCTGTTCGCCAGCACCTCCGCTGGAGCCGCGTCCGCCACAACCTTCCCATGCTCCAGCACCACCGCCCGCCCGGAAATCTCTCCCAGTATCTCCAGCTGGTGCGTAGCCGTGATAATCGTCTTCTCCCCGTTGTTCCAGGATTCCAGCAGTTCAATCACCTGGCTCTGGCTGCGCGGGTCCAGTGCCGCCGTCGGCTCGTCCAGCAGCAGCACATCCGGATCCAGCACAATCACCGACGCAATCGCCACCCGCTTCTTTTCTCCACCAGAGAGCCTGTACGGAGCCCGGTCCTTCAGGTGCTCCGCCCCAATCCACTCCAGCGTCGCATGCACCCGCTCCAGAATCTCCGCCCGCTCCCAACCCAGTTGCAGCGGCCCAAACGCCACCTCGTCAAACACCGTCGGGTTAAACAGTTGGATATCCGGGTTCTGGAAGACCATCCCCACCCGCCTGCGGAAGCCCAGCGCAAATCCGTCGTCTTCCATCGCCGCTTCCGTCAAATTCTCTCCCCGGAAGCGCAGCCTTCCCTTGCTCGCAAAGTGCAGAGCGTCCATCAACCGCAGCAGCGTGCTCTTGCCGCTGCCATTGGCTCCCAGCAGCGCAATCCGCTCTCCTGCCCGCACCTTCAGGGACAGCCCTTGCAAGGCCGCCACCCGCTCGTACTCGTAGCAAACATCCTCGGCCTCAAACTCCCACGGCCTCATCGCGGACGCACTTTCCACTAGCTCTCCTATCGTCCTGCCATCGCGGCCATCGCCACCGCCGTTGCAAAGCCGCCCATCGCCACCCAGTCCCGCCCCCGCAGCCGGAAATCCGTCAGCAAATACACCTCGCCCCGGAACCCCCGCGCCTGCATCGCCAAAAAGACCTGGTTGCCCATCTCCAGCGTCTTGCTCATCAGCACCCCGCCCGTGTTCACCATCAGCCGACGCTGCTCGCCGCCGCTCAGCCTTCCCACCATCCGGCTCTGCCGCGCCTCAAACATCGCGTTCGCCGTCTCCATCAGCAGCACCACGTAGCGGTGGGTCATCGCCAGCAGCGCAATCACCTCCACCGGAATCTTCAACGTCCGCAGCGCCTTCAGCAGATGCATCCACGGAGTCGTCAGCACCAGCAGCGTGCTCAGCGTCACCGCCGTCTCCACCCGCGCAATCAGCAGCGCTGCCGTGCGCAATCCCTGTGCCGTCACCACCAGCCCGCCGCTCCGCCACACTGCCACACCCGGAGTCAGGAAAATCGCCGGGGCTGCGATCATGAACGTGAATCCAAACGCCACCAGCCAAACCCGCTTCGCCAACGACCACAAACTCACCTGTGACGCCGCTGCCAGCGCCACTCCCAGCCCAAACAGCGCGCCCATCACCGCCAGCTTGTGAGAGAGGGCCGCCGTCACCACCAGCGCCAGCATCCCCACCAGCTTCACCCGCGCATCCACTGACTGCAACACTCCGTGCCGCTGCGCCTGCTCTTCCTGCACCAGCGTCTGCGCCAGCGCCCCGGTAAATCCCCGGACCGTCTTCGCCACCACTCCCGCGCTCATCGCTCGCTCTTCCGCGTTACTCGTTCTGCCAGCCACATCACCGCCACAATCAGTCCCACGCCAAACATCGCCGACAGCAGATACCCAAAGCTTGCGCTCTTCACAAACCGGGGCGCATACGCCGGCATCGGAGCCGTCCACAGCGCCGCCATCTTCTCCAGCCCTGTCGGAGCCGCCACCGGCGCGCTTGCCTGTCCGCTCGCCGCCGCAATCTGCGCTCGCGTTGCCGTGTCTGCAAAATCCTTCGGAGCCCACTCTCCCCACGCCGCCCCGCTTGCCAATATCCCTAGCGGCGTCAGCAGCAGTGCCAGTGCCAGCGCCCCCCACAGTGCCCGCGTGGGCCTCGTCGCCGGAGCCGCCGCCGATCCCATGCCCACCAGTCCCGGCTCATTCCTTCGCAGGTAGCTGAACAGTCCCGCGCTCATCACCGCCTCGGCCAGCCCTGCCACCGTCAGGTGCCCGGCCATCATCGCCGGAATCGCAATCCCCAGCGGGTACGGCGCATACAGCGGAGCCCCCGTCGCGTCGCGAAACAGCATCGGCTGAATCCCAAACTCAATCGCCGCCAGTAGCGCGGAAACATTAATCGCGCCATATCCCGCCAGCGCCGCCGCCACCACTCTCCTCCGCGAATCCGCCGCCGCCCCCAGGCTCGCCAGCCGGTAAATTCCCCAGGCCGCAAACGACCCTGCAATCGCCATGTTGAAGCAGTTTGCCCCCAGTGTCGTAATCCCACCGTCGCCAAAAAACAGCGCCTGGATGGTCAGCGCCAGTGAGATCGCCAGCAGTGAGGCCCATGGCCCCAGCACAATCGCCGCAATCCCCACTCCCACCGCGTGCCCCGTCGTTCCTCCCGGCAGCGGCAGGTTAAACATCATCGTCACAAAAGAAAATGCCGCAAACAGGGACAGCAGCGGCAGCGTCTTCCCAAACAGCTTCTTCCGTGTCTGCCGCAGCGCCGCCCACCAGCACGGAGCGCTCGCCGCATACATCACCGCGCACGTCGAAGGACTCAGATACCCGTCTGGAATATGCAAGCGCGGCTCCTCTTTGCCTAGTGTACTGGATTACGCAAGCCTGTTCTCCCACTCGCCCGTGCAATGAAAAACGCTCCCGGCGTTCAGGAGCGTTCCTCTTGGTTCCATGTCTCTGCTACGCCGCGTCTTCCTCGCCCGGGTCAGGAATGCTCGATGGCGGGTCACTGGTCGGAAACGAATCCGCCAGTGTCTTATCGTGCGCCTGCTCCCGCCGCCGGTGCTCCTCATTCCCGTGCTTATCATCAATTTTCACGCGCTCTTCTGGATCTCTGCCTGAGCCGGGTTGTTCCCGCTCCTCTGGAGTGATCTGCGGACTGCCTGTCTTTTTCTGCTCGTCTGTCATCGCCCTCTTTTCGGATTTCACCCGCGTGAGATCCCATGCTTATTCTGCTTGCTTTGGAGTTGGATGCGTTCGGGAGCTTTCGTGCCGGTCTAGTGAGTAAGCGGGTCGTTGCCCTTGCAGCCCTGCGGCCGCTGCGCCAAAGCCGAGGAGACTTTGCGAATAATTTCGTCCGGGTGGATTGGCTTCGGCATGATCTCGAAATGAAAGCCTCTGCGCTCCGCCGTTTCCAGCAACTCCACCGTTCCCGCCTGTCCTGAGAACAGCAGCACCCGCACCTCCGGAAGAGTAGTGCAGATTTCCATTGCCATGGAAACTCCATCCAGCCCTGGCATCACCACATCGCTGAGCACCAGGTTTGGGGCCAGCGCACGCGCCGCATCCAGCCCCAGCAATCCATCATAGGCCGTGTACGACTCAAATCCTGCACGACGGAATATCGCAGACAGTGTGTCCGCAATTACCGGTTCGTCATCGACGATCAGAATGCGCGCTGAGTCCATGCCTTCATTCTACCCAGTTTCTCGCTCAATAGCTCGATGAAAGGTCGCGAAATAGGCCAGTGTACAGTTAGCCGAATCCCCAATAACTTGTGGCCAAGTAACTCAATTAACTCCATCCTGAGTGTTACGGGTGGGGTCGTGTCCTTCCATCTTAAAGCGATCACCCTACCCATCCGATAGTTACTTTTGAAGGCGCTCTCTGCCCTTCGGAGATGGCAATGGATAACAATCCGGTAACATCCACCAACGCTCAACTTCTCCAACTCGTCAGCTTCAGCGTGGCTGCCGAAGAATACGGTCTTGACATCCTCCGCGTGCAGGAAATCATCCGTACCCAGCAACTTACCCGCGTCCCCAATCTTCCAGACTACGTCGAAGGTGTCATCAATCTGCGCGGCAAAGTCATTCCCGTCGTCGCCCTTCGCCGGCGTCTCGGTCTCCAGGCAACGGAAGCCGACAAGAACACCCGCATCGTCGTCGTCGATGTTCACGGCCAGACACTCGGTTTCATCGTGGATGCCGTCAGCGAGGTTCTCCGCATCGCGGCCGATACCGTCGAACCCACGCCGCGTATCGGAGCCGTCGAGCGCGAGTACATTTCCGGAGTCGGCAAACTCGACTCCAGGCTCCTGCTGATGCTCGATCTTGAGCGCCTCATGAACCAGGCTGAAATCGGCGCCGCTGTCCAATAAACAGCGACGCCGTCACTTGCCGTGGAAGATTGCGCGGTTGATGTCCGGCCAGAACTCTTTGAAGATCAGGGTTGCTCCATCGATCCCAACGTTCAGCGCCCAGCGCTGTCCCGTTTTCGTCCATGTTCGGGTGGAACTCGGATAGTACAGATTCGAAATCCCCGAGGCCGCGCCTGCTCCCACCACTTCGCTGTAATTAAAATTGCTCCCGCCCGAATCCGTCCGCGTCACCAGCATTCGGGAAAACGCATACCCGGCCCGCTTCAGCTTTCCGTTGCGCTTCCCCGCCGTTCCTCGTCCTAGCGTGTAATACCGCGGGTCCTGCCGCAGCGCCGCCGGCAGCAGGAAACTTACCCAGAGATTCTCGTCCGTCTGGTCAGCGAAGTTGTGCCAGTAATAACGCGCATACGCCGCCGCGCCATCGTGAAACTCCGGAGTGGAATTCTCAAGTTGAGAAACTCCCGACAGCAGCCCAACAAAAAGAAACGACGAGTAGTCAAAGCTCTCTTGAGCAAATCCCTCGAACTTCTCTTTCGTGCTTTGCGGCGGCAGGTGGCTGTTCACGCTCACGGAACGGAAATTCGGCACCACCCCCAGGATTCGTTTTGTCTGGAGGCCTTCTTCTTCCTGCGCTGCTTCCGTGCTCTTCGCCGGGGGTGGTTGTTCCGCTTTCGGCTGCGGAGCTTCAGGCAGGGGTTTCTGTTGCCACGCCACCGACGGAATCGAGCACACCACGAACCCCAACGCTAATAACCAGGCCCTTACAGGCAGTCTGAAAATGATTTCCAAAGCGGTCATGCAGGTTGGATGACCGTGCCCCGCAATTCGCCCCCTCCGGGAATCGCACAATTTCTAAGCTCAATTTCAGCTTGTAAGCAGCCTTATTCGGTAACTATTTCATCTCACTACACATATTGTGACAGTCAGTCCCGGTGGGCCTCGAATTCCCTTGCACTTCAGTTTGCAGTCTCATTACTATTTGACATCCCCCATACACGGCAGTTCGCGCGCAGTCAGCGCGTAAGAAAAAGCGAAAATTATGAACATTGGCGAAACAATCCGTAACTTCCGCTTGCAGAAGGGTATGTCACAGGGCGATATCGAGAAACGTACAGGCCTGTTACGCTGTTACCTTTCGCGCGTTGAGAATGGCCATACTGTGCCTTCTCTGGATACGTTAGCGAAGATTGCGCTCTCCCTTGAGATTCCGCTCGGCCATTTCTTTGTCGAGGCCTCTGGTGAGAACGGCAACGGCAAGCATTTGCCTCAACTCAGTGAGGAAGAAGTACGATTCCTCTCACAGATTCGGCGATACTCCAGCGGTTTGAATGACAGTGACCGGAAACTTGTGTTGGCAATGGTGAAGAAAATGGCAGTCACCACTACCTCGATTTCCGGGAAGTAAGCAGTCGGGATCCAACAATCCGAAAATCAGATGTGAAACGGCGAGGGAGCACTATGCCAGTCTCCGTGCGCCCGCGCAACTCAGGCGGCGTTGGCGCTCTCGGTCAGGGCAATCACCGCCAGCTCCAGTCGGTCCTTGGCGCCCGTCTTGTTGAAAATGCTCTGCAGGTGCCGTTTCACGGTGTTCTCGCTGATGGTCAGCTGCATGGCGATGTCTTTGTTCTTCATCCCCCGCGCTACCAGGTAGGCAATCTGCTTTTCGCGCTCGCTCAACCGCAGCAGGTTGGTGGCCCGCTCATGGTGGGTATCCACCGTCATGGCCATCATCACTCCCTGCGCCACGTCGTCGCTGAATGCCAGTTCGCCATCTGCCACCGTCCGGATCGCCGCAAACAACTTCTCCGGCGACTCGCCCTTCAGCACCAGTCCGCGCGCCCCGAGCCTCACCACGTGCACATAATCCGGCTGGCTCTCGGAACCGGTCAGTACCAGGCTGGCCACCCGAACGCTCGCCCGGTCCAGTTGCCGCAGCACCTCAAACCCGTCCGTATCCGGCATGAAGAGGTCCAGAACCAGCACATCGGGATGCGTCTTTTCCACCAGCGCAAGTGCCTCGGCACCGGTGCTGGCCATGCCCACCAGCTCAAAATCGCGATGGGTCGCAAGCAGCGCGCCCAGTGACTCGCGCAACACTGCGTGGTCGTCGGCAATTGCAACACGGATCTTCTCGGCTCTGAACATACGAGGTTAGATGCGAGTTAAGGCCCAGACCGACTCATTTTCCGGAGAACATTTTTCTCCCCCAATAGGAGTGCACCCTTCCGCGACAATGCCGTGTCACATCTGTGACTTTCGAAACGGGCCAATCAGGGCTGCTTATGCTATATTCCGAGTCAATAGCGCCACCAACTCTGCCCTCATTCCATGGCCGCTATTGTGCAGACCAGTGACCATCGATGAAGAACTGGCGTTGCTGGAAGACTCCTTCCGCCGCCTCAAGATCGAATTCGACATCTACTTCGCCGGTGGCGCCAAAAAGCCTCCCGTGGATACGGAGGCCCGTGTGCAGGCCATCATCCGGCGTAATCTGGAGAACTCCCGGCTCAGTTTCCCTCAGCGCTTCCGCCTCACCGCCGTAGCCCAGAAGTACTCCGTATTCAGTGACCTCTGGCGGCGCAAGGGAAAGATCAAGGAAGAGGGCTATCGCCGTCCTCAGGATGTCCTCCTCGGCGTCGGTGGCTTCGGCCACCTCGACCACCCCAGGCCCAGCGCTCTCCCTGGCGATCCTGAACCAGAGAGCTTCCTCCTCTTTACTTCTGATGTCATCGAGGTCGTCGCCCTCTATGAGGCCGTCGTCCGCGCCCGCGAAGCCGCCGGGCAGCCCCTCGGAGCCTTTGACGCCTTCGCCGCCTTCGTCCAGATCAAGACCAATCTCATCCGCACCCAGTACCAGTGCGAGGCCGTCGAGTACACTGTAATGTTGAAAGACGGGCAGGTCCGCCTCAAGGCGCGCCCCCGCAAAGACATCTAATCCAGCGCATCTCACCGCTCCATCAGCGAGGAAATCACCATGGCGAAGATCAAGCGTGCCATCCTGAGCGTCACTGACAAAACCGGCCTGGTCCCCTTCGCCCAGCGGCTCTCAGCCCTCGGCGTCGAGCTCATCTCCACCGGAGGCACCGCCCGCACCCTCCGTGACGCCGGACTCGCCGTCCGTGACATCAGTGACCTCACCGGCTTCCCCGAAATGCTCGATGGCCGCGTTAAGACCCTGCATCCCAAGGTTCACGGCGGAATCCTCCACGTCCGCTCCAATCCCGCCCACCTCGCTGCCGTCCGCGAGCACGGCATTGAGCCCGTGGACATGCTCGTCGTCAACCTCTACGCCTTTGAGAAGACTGCATCCAAGCCCGGCGTCCACTTCGAGGAGATCGTCGAGAACATCGACATCGGCGGCCCCTCGATGGTTCGCTCCGCCGCCAAGAACTTCCAGGACGTCGCCATCGTCACCGCCGCCGCCGACTACGACTCCATCGCCGCCGAACTCGAACAGCACTCCGGCGAGCTCTCCCTCAAAACCAAGTGGAGCCTCGCCCAGAAGGCCTTTGCCACCACCGCCGCCTATGACACGGCCATCGCCAACGCCCTCGCCGAAATCACCATGGATGAGGCCTCCCACTTCGATATCTCCCAGCTCGGCCAATCCGCCGCCTTCCCTCAGGCCCTGCGCCTCCACTTCCACAAGGCCGCCGACCTCCGCTACGGCGAGAACCCCCACCAGCGCGCCGCTCTCTATTCAGACGGCACCACCCTCGGCGTCGCCAACGGACGCCAGCTCCAGGGCAAGGAGCTCAGCTACAACAACATCGTCGATCTCCAGGCCGCGTGGGACCTGGCCCAGGAGTTCACCGAGCCCGTCTGCGCCATCATCAAGCACACCAATCCCTGCGGAACCGCCACCGCCGCCACCCTCGCCCAGGCTTACGTTCGCGCCCTTGAGTGCGACCCCGTCTCCGCCTTCGGAGGCGTCATCGGCGTCAACCGCGTCATCGACCACGACACCGCCACCGAGATGGCCAAGCTCTTCGTCGAAGCCATTGCCGCCCCCGGCTTCACCCCGGAGGCCCTCGAAGCCTTCGCCAAAAAGAAGAACCTTCGCCTCGTCCAGATCGACGACCTGCGCCAGAAGTGGGTGCTCAAGAATGTCTCCGGCGGCGTTCTCGTCCAGGACAACGACCTCCGCCTCCTCACCGAGGCCGACCTCAAAGTGGTCAGCAAGCGTCCACCCTCCGCCGAGGAGATGCGCGCCCTGCTCTTCGCCTGGAAGGTCTGCAAGCACGTCAAATCCAACGCCATCCTCTACGCCCGCGACGGCCAGAGCGTCGGCGTCGGTGCCGGCCAGATGTCCCGCGTGGACTCCGCCCGCATCGGTGCTGAAAAAGCCGTCCTCCCCCTCGCCGGAACCGTAGCCGCCAGCGACGCCTTCTTCCCCTTCCCTGACGGAGTCGAAGTCATCGCCCAGGCCGGAGCCACCGCCATCATTCAGCCCGGAGGCTCCGTCCGCGATCAGGAGGTCATCGACACCGCCGACCGCCTCAACCTCGCCATGGTTCTCACCGGGGTTCGCCACTTCCGCCACTAGATGGCCGCCTGCGGTGGGGCTCAGCCTCCAGGCGTGCATCCAAACCGGCCAAATTCTCTTCTAATAACCCAAGCGCTGCTTGGGTTATTAGATTGCTGTCATGGCAAAGCATAAGGTCATCACCACCAAACCCGAAATTGATCGCGCCATGGAACAGGCCAGGTCTCTGTCCGATGAGCCGCGTGTCGTCAAAGTGGAATACCGCCCCGGCCCCGGACTTGACCTGTTCATCCTCAAGTTGAGCGATGGACGGCGCCACCTCATCCCGCGCGAAGACCTGCAGGGCTTGCGATCAGCCACCCGCGAACAGATCGGCCAGGTAGAGATTCTCGGCAACGGAACCGGCCTCCACTGGCCCGCCCTCAATCTCGATCACTACGTTCCCAGCCTGCTCCAACGCATCTACGGCAACAGGGCTCGGATGTCGGAGATCGGCCGCACCGGTGGCGCAGCCAGGAGTGTCGCTAAGAAGCGCGCCGCCCGAACCAATGGCACCAAGGGTGGACGGCCAAGGCAAAGATTGCTCACCGCGGACGCTGGATAGCCCCCGTACCTCCCCCTCCGCCCCTGTGACTCTCATCACAAGCGCGCGTTTGGTCGCTCTGATAACATTTAATCTTTATGTCCTCGCCAAATTCGATCTTCGTCCGTGCCTGCAAAGGTCTTCCCACTGACTCGACTCCTGTCTGGTTCATGCGCCAGGCTGGCCGTTACATGTCCGAGTACCGCGAAGTCCGCAAGCACTACTCCCTTGTCGAAATCTGCAAGAAACCTTCCATCGCCTCTGAAGTCACCATCACCGCCGCGGAAGCTCTCGGCGTCGATGCTGCCATCATCTTTGCCGATCTCCTGCTTCCTCTCGAGGTCATGGGATTGCCGTTTCACTTCTCCGCCGGAGAAGGCCCGGTCATCGAGCGCCCCATCCGCACCGCCGCCGATGTCAACGTGCTCACCACCAACGGCGCGCCCGAACTCGGATATGTCTCTGAAGCCATCGCCGTCTGCGTCAAGCACTGGGGCGACAAGCTGCCCATGATCGGCTTCTGCGGAGCTCCATTCACCCTCGCCAGCTACATGATCGAGGGCGGTGGCTCCCGCAACTACATCGAAGTCAAAAAGCTCATGTACAACCAGCCGCAGGTCTGGGACGAACTCCTGCGCAAGCTCAACATCGTGCTTGCCGGGTACGTCGCCGATCAGGTCAAGGCTGGCGCCGATGTCATCCAGGTATTTGATAGCTGGGTTGGCTGCCTTAGCGTTGAGGACTATCGCAAGTACGCCCTCCCGCGCACCAAGGAGCTCATCGACTCCATCCGCGCCACCGGCGTCCCCGTCATCTACTTTGGAACCGACAGCTCAACCCTGCTGCCTGCCATGAATGAGACCGAAGCCGAAGTCATCGGACTCGACTGGCGAGTTCCTCTCGACGAGGGCTGGAAGCTGCTGAATCACCGCCCCGCCGTTCAGGGTAATCTCGACCCCGTCCTGCTCTTCGCCGAATGGGACGAGCTCAAGCAGCGCGCCAAGAACATTCTCGACCTCGCCGACAACCGTCCGGGACACATCTTCAACCTCGGTCACGGCATCCTGCCGCTGACTCCGGTCGATAACGTCAAGAACCTGGCAAAGTTCGTTCAGGAGTATTCGGCGCAGCATCGCGGCGCCGCTGCCGGGAAGCGATAGTCATGCAGAAGCCCGCCGTCCTGCTGCTTGCGCATGGAACTCCCGACTCCATCGCGGAGATTCCGGCCTACCTGGCCAACGTAACCAGCGGGCGGCCGCTTCCGCCCGCCGTCGTCGCGGAGATTGAGCACCGCTACTCGCTCATCGGCCGCTCGCCGCTCACCGAAATCACCATGCAGCAGGCCGCGCTGGTGGCAGAAGAACTCGACCTGCCCGCCTACGTCGGCATGCGCAACTGGAAGCCCTACATTCGTGACACCGTCCTGCAGATGGCAGCCGACGGCGTCACCCACGCCATCGCCATCTGCCTTGCGCCTCACAACTCCCGCACCAGCGTCGGCCTCTACCGCCGCGCCGTTGTCGGAGAGACCGGCAAAGCTCCCTTCACCGTGGACTTTGTTCCCGAGTGGCACGCGGAGCCGCTGCTCGTCCGCGCCTTCTCGGAGAAGCTCCGCGATGGCTGGTCGCGCGCCTGTCTTGAAGCCAATGCTCCCGTGCCCGTCCTCTTCACCGCTCACAGCGTTCCCGTCCGCACCATTGAGGCCGGAGACGACTACGAGCGCCAGACCCGCGAGACCGCTGCGTTGGTCGCCGCCACCATTCCTGAGATCGCCGGCAACTGGAGCTTCGCCTTCCAGAGCCAGGGCATGAGCGGCGGAGAGTGGCTTGGCCCTACCGTCGAGAGCACCATCGAAGCGCTGGCCGCCTCCGGACATAAACATCTTTTTGTGCAGCCCATCGGATTTGTCTGCGACCACGTCGAGGTGCTCTATGACGTGGATATCGCCTTCAGAAATTTTGCCGCGCAGAGGGGCATCGCCCTCAGTCGCGCCGAGTCGCTCAATGACTCCGTGCTCTTTGCCCGCGCCGTGGCGCAGCTTGTGCGTACCCGCCTCGCCGCCGCGCAGCACGGCGCATAGCGCCGCTAAACTTTTTATTGGAACGAGGAGTTTTCATACATGCGTATTGCAATCATTGGTGGCGGCATCTCCGGACTCAGTGCCGCCTATTACCTGGAACAGGAGCGTGCCGCAGGCGCGCCCGTGGAGTACTCTCTCTTCGAGTCAGCCGACCGTCTCGGCGGCGTCATGTTCAGTGACAAGATCGGCGACTGCGTTGTAGAAGGCGGCCCCGACTCTTTCCTCACCGAAAAGCCCTGGGCCAACCAGCTCTGCGCCGAACTCGGCATCGCCGGCGATCTCATCGGCTCCAATGACTCGCAGCGCATCACCTACATCCTCGTCAAAGGCCGCCTCATTCCCATGCCAGACTGGTTGATGTTCATGGTGCCCACCAAGCTCATTCCCACCGCTCTCACCCGCCTCTTCTCCTGGAGCACCAAGTTCAAGATGCTCGGCGAACTGCTGCATCCGCCGCGCCCCGTGGGCAAGGATGAAACCGTAGCCCAGATGGTGGAGCGCCACTTCGGCAGCGAGGTTGTCGATCGCCTTGCCGACCCCTTGCTCTCCGGCGTCTATGGCGGCGATGCCGCGTCACTCAGCGTCCGCGCCGTCCTCCCCAAGTTCGTGGAGATGGAAGAAAACTACGGCTCGCTCTGCAAGGCCATGCTCGCCGGACGCAGGAAAATGGCGGCCATCACCAAGGCCAAGGGCTACAAGCCCAAGCCGCTCTTCAGCTCGCTCAAAGGCGGCATGCAGCAGATGATCGACGCCGTCGTCGCCCGCCTCAATCCGCAGAGCCTGCGCCTCTCCACTGAGGTCAGCAAGCTCGCGCCTATGGCCGGCGGATGGGAGCTCATCACTCCGCGCGGCACGGAACAGTTCGACGCCGTCATCTTCGCCACCCCCGCGCGCATCGCCTCCACTATGCTTGCCAACGTGGACGCGGAACTCTCCGAAGACCTCGGCAAGGTTGAGTACAGCTCCTCCATCACCGTCACTCTCGGCTACCAGCGCGACGATCTGAAGAGCTGCCTTCCCGGCTTCGGATTCCTCATCCCGCGCAGCGAAGGCACGCGCATGCTGGCCACCACCTTCGTCCACACCAAGTTCCCCTTCCGCGCCCCAGACAACAAGGCGCTGGTGCGCTGCTTCCTCGGCGGAGCCAACGACCAGGGCGTGCTCAAGCTGACCGATGAAGAGATCATCGCCGTCGTTCGCCAGGAACTCAAGCAGATCACCGGCATCACCGCCGATCCGTGGTTCGTCAAGGTTTATCGCTGGGACCGCTCCATGGCGCAGTACACGCCGGGGCACCTGGAGCGCATCGAGCGCATCGGCGAGATCCTGAAGGAAATTCCCAACCTATCCATCGCCGGAAATTTCTATAAAGGCATCGGCGTGCCGGATTGCATCCGCACCGGCAAGGAAGCGGCGCAGCACATGGCAACTCTCGCCCGCGAAGGCCAGGCTGTTAAGCCGTAGCCGACCGGGCAACGATTGACCTTCTGGCCAACCGTTGCAAGATTGGTATTCACACC
>CAILAZ010000234.1 GCA_903832295.1 uncultured Acidobacteriota bacterium | reverse complement strand
GAGCAAGGTTGGGGAATGGCTGATGTGGCCAATTCTCTACGCCATTCTCGGCGCGATCATGGTTGCCCTGAACATGAATACCGCCACCGCCATTCTCAATACGAACAGCAGCCTCTCGCAGCAGTCGCAACAGGTGTACATCATTGCCACCTCGATTGCGCTGGCCATCTGCCTCCTGACCATTCCTTTCACGGCGCACACCCTCATCTCCGGTCACTTTGCTCTTGCCGGTGGCGTAATGGTGGGTCTCGTCATGAAGACAACCAGGCTCGCGATGTCCGCCGGCAGGACCGGCGCTGGCAGCAGCGCGGTTGGAGGCGCTGGTGGAGGAGTGCATGCCGCGTCCAGTGGAGGTGGAGGCAGTGGTGGTGTGCAGGCCGGGGCAATGTCTCCGAGCGTTGCTTCCGGATCGGGCGGCGGGCGAATGCCCCCTCCGCACACTCCCCCACCTTCCGTTTAAGTGGGCGTAACTTAACCCAAGTTTTGATCGCGTCACCGAGGATTCCGACGAATGGCTACTTCTGTTATGAGCGATGAATCACCCAAGTTCTACGAAGCCGATGGCGCTCTGCGCGCGTTCTCCAATCGCGCCATCATCATCTCTGTTATCGCCTGCATTGTGGCGCTGGTTGCAGTGGCTGGTTGTGTTGTCGCCCGGATGCAGCCCCCAACCGTGATCAAAGTGTCGCCCACCGGCGAAGCGCTGGTGGTGAGCCCGAACGGCTCCATCAAAAGCACTCTTACACCTGGCGCACTGCAAAATGTCGCAGCTGCCGAGGCTCCCACGTCTTTTGAGAAAGAGGCCTACGTCCGGCTGTTTCTCGACCACTACTTGAACTATGACCAGCACTCTCTGCCAAAGAACTGGTCGGACGCATTGAACATGATGACCGCGAACCTCCGGCATCAGGCCGTGCTGCAGATGCAGAAGAACGACGCGGTCGGCAAACTTCAGGACGAACAGGCACGCTCGGAGTCCAAGCTCAGCAGCGTCGAGTCCAGCCAGGACCCTCTTGTCTATAGCGCATTCGGTGTCCGGACGCTTCACCACATGAACGGTAAATCTGAAGCCGTGGACGAGATAGTGGAGGCCTACAAGATCCGCCTAGCGGTCACAGAGCGCAGCGCGAAGAATCCGACGGGCTTGTACATCGCCGAGTATTCGGCAACGCAAATCCACGGCGAACAAAAGACACCTCACTTTGACGATGGAGCAACAGAACAATGACGACTACCACGCAGGCAGTTTCAGGCACGGCAGTAGCTCAAGAGCCAAAACGGCGCGGAAGGCGCGCCGCGGCGGCATCGGCTGGGACGTTCTCGTTTTACGACGCCGCTGTCTCTCCGGACGGAAGCATCGCTTCCATCGGAAAGCCATTCGACTCGGAGATCGATGCGCAGAAATCGTGCGCGAGAAGTGGCAAGCCGTATTTGAAGATCGAAACTTTGCGAGTCGAGTTCGTGGTTATCGATGGCAAGTTGGTAGCCGTAGCAACACCGGCAAAGAAGCAATAAGGGCGGCGAACAAGTTTACCTGAGTCTCCGCACAGTGCAGCACTTTGTGACCGAGACCATGTAGCGCACCTTGCCCGCGTTTAGGCGAGGAATTGTTTACCGGCCTGGCATTCGCGCCTTGGTCGCCTTTGTACGACGAGCAAACGTGGATGTTGGGGCGGACTCTAGCCACCTCGTATCCACCAGTTCGCGTACGCAGTCCCACCTTTGGATTGCAGTAGCGTAACGGGAGATTACGATGACTGGCGAATCGACGATGAACGGAATTCTGATGCTGGACATGGACAAAGCGGGCAACATCACGGAGCGCACAAAGTCAGTTGTTCAGGACGAGTGGCTCACTGGTACGGTGCTGGGTGAATGCTATCCCGGCATCAAAGTTGCTCTTTTGACTGTTCCAACCGACGCAGTTGAATGGGGCGAGCGTGCGGCCGTTATGGACCGGATGTGCTCCATTGCACACGATGGAATCACGTACCGGCTGGTTGGTGCGAGCGGATCGGCGAAGAATGGGAAGTTTTACTATGCGGACACCAAGCATGCGCCCGCCCTGCGCGCGCGCTTTCTTGCCTGGCCGGAAGCGGCAATCACGTATTTCGGAATTCTGACGAGCAATTGCAGTGTCGTGAAAGCGATGCGCAACGCCAGAATCCGTGTCGTGCCGGACAACGAGTTTGGTACGAATGACTGCCGCGGCTGGATTCGCCGCTCCTGGGTCGAGGAGATGAAGCTTCGGCCTGGACACGTGTATCAGACGCGCGAAGCGTTTAATCTCAGCATCAACGGCAAAGCAATTAGCACGCAGGCCAAGGGCTTGTTGAAGGCGATGGAGAACGATGTTGCCGATTCCATCGGCGCAGATCTCGTTCTACCGGAGTCCTCGATCAAGCCCCTCCCTGCGTTGCCTCCGTTTTCGGCGGGTACTGACGAATGCCGTCTGTTCGTCAGTGACGTCATCATTGGGGTGCGAGAGACTTCGCGCACCCTGGAGTTCGGCTCTTCCTACACCGTTTTGCAACATGCATCCCGGGAAGTGATCGAGTGCGAGATCATTCCCAAGGCCTCCGCCGAGATCAAGGTTCTGGCGGATGCATGGCGGACCAAGAACCATGTAAAAGTCCTCGAGTTGATCGGCAAGAAGGTTTCGATCGACGAAGATCAATTCGATGAGGTCGCCGCCCGCGAACTCGCTGGACAGGAAGACGCCTACCAAGCTGTCGAATCAATTCTTCTGGCTGATGGAAGCGGCAAGATGACGCGCCATCCCTACGTCCACAAGACGCTGTCAAAGCTGATCGCAAAGTACGCTTTCAAGCTCTGCACAGGGGGTGGACTGCATCTGCCGGGCTTCATCCTCACCGATGATGGCTACCTGGTCCTGATCGATGGGAAAGTCTGCAGCGGCTCGAACTGGCTGCCGACGGATACGGCGATCGTGACCTCTCCATTGGCTTCTCAGCGCGGTCTTTGCTGCCGCTATCCGGTTCGCATGGTTGAGGATTTGCTGCCGATGAAGCACGCAAATCTGCAGGACACTGCGAACCTGTTGGTCGAGCGGGGATTTAAGTCCGAACAGGCGAGTTGGATTGCTGAAAACCAACTGTGCCTCAACGGAACGTACACGCTCCATCAGGACACCGCGAAGCGAAACGGCGGTGACTTTGATGGCGACATGATCTGTGTGATCGACGGCGACCGGTATCCGATGTTCACCGATTTCCGCTTCACTCTCACAGAGCATCCACCGATCAAAAAGAACAAGGCAGCCCGTCTGAAGTCGGACTGGTACAACATCGAAGCAATTGCCATGGGAGCGATGGGCAATCAGATCG
>CAILAZ010000233.1 GCA_903832295.1 uncultured Acidobacteriota bacterium | reverse complement strand
TGGTCGCGCTCTGCACCGGGCGCTGGTATTGGTGCAGCAAGGCAATGGCCTGGATCAAGGTCAGATACTTCATGTGATCGCGCCGCGTGCGCGTCTGCGCATCCGGGAAGCTCAGCTCCAGCGCATGCGGATTGACCACGGGAAGCGGACGCAGAAGGCGCTGCGCGTTGCAGTGTAGCTGGAGGATCTCGCTGCGCTCCTGGCGGCGAAACAGTCCCTCCAACGTCTGCGACTCGCGCTGCTTGCGATGAATCGCCTGGGTCTGCTCGCGGTCTTCATTGACCGTCAGCACCAGACAGCGATTCAGCAACTCCTCGTCTACATCGATAGCCGTGGTGGTGAGGAAGATCATCACCGGGCCTTCGACGCGGTACTGGTGCGTAATCAACCGGCCCGTGTTCGGGTCTTTGCCCGTGCTGGCGATGCTCAGCACGCCTTCGCTCTGCAACAGCTTCAACGCATACGAGGCACGCTGCGCTCCTTGTTCTTCCACGATGGCCAGCACCTTGTGCTTCAGGTCGGTTTCGCCCATGTAAAACAACGCCTGCCCGGTCATGGCCGAGTATTCGACCATCTGCTCGTGCGGCACGAAGCCCAGCACCGCATCCATCAGCGAGCTTTTGCCCGCCGCCGAAGAAGACTGCACGACTACCGCCAATGGCGCGGGCAACAACCGCGAGACAGCGGCGAGATAGCCTACCTGCTTGTTCGTGATTTCCCCGATTACTCCGCAGCGCTCGAAGTCGCCCACGATGCGTTCCAACAGATTCGGACTGCGCAGCATTTCCAGAGCTGCTGACTTTTCCTGCTCCGACATCTCGGCGTTGGCGTCTTTCGGCTCCAGCGTCTCTTTCAGCCGCTCCTGTTGCAGGACTTCGAGACGGCGCAGCAACAGCCGCAGCTCGCGCTCGATGGTCTCCTCTTTGACTTCCAGCTCTGCCGCCGCCTGCTTGGCATACACCGTGCGCAAGCGCGCCGTGTACAGGTCGAGCGCGTCCACGTGGAAGCTGGTTGCCCCGCGCGGCGTCTGCCCCTCCACCAGCACATTCACACTCAGCTTGCCGCTGGCCGGTTTCTTTTCGAGAAACAGCACGCGATAGCGCCGCGGCCCCTGCGTGATCCAGATTTCCTCGCCCCGGATTTCCAGCGGCAGCTCAACCGCAGACCCTGCCGCAAACGGCAACGGCGAAAGCAACGGCAACGGCGCAGGGAAAGAAAAAACAGGTTGGTCCGGATCTGCTGCAGCCACCTCGCCGGGATCGGGGACTGATTCGGCATCGTGAGTGCTTTTTTCTTTAACTGCCGGTTCTGGGTTTTCTGCATCCTGGCCCGATGGGGCTGGCGTTTCACTCACTGCGACCGTGGGCCGCTTGCCCTTGCCCAGCCACACCGCACGGCTCAACAACATGCCCAGCGCCTTGTCCGCCGGTTTGGTGGTGCGGGCGTAATCGTTCGCATCCACGCCTTTTGGAAACTGCACCCGCAAGCATTCGATGCCCATCGCCATCAGCTCTTCGGCATGTTTGACGGCGGCATTATCGCCTGACTCGTCACGGTCGTAAGCGATGTAAATTCGTTTTGTCGCGTGCTTACGGAACGCCTCGCGGTGTTCCTCGGTGAAGCCGTTCACTCCGTAACTCGTGGTCACCTGGCGGAAGCCTGCGCACCAGAAGGTCAGCCCATCGATCAGCGCCTCGCACAAGATGATTTCTCTCGATGCGATCAGCGCCGCTTCGTTCCACAACCCGCGATGCGGTCCCGGCAGATACAGATGATCCGAGGTTCCCTCGCGCAACCCCGCCGTGATCTTGCGCCCGTACATCTGCGCCACCTCACCCTCCAGGGTCAGGATCGGAATCACCAGCGAGCCATTCAAGTGCTCGTGCCCGCTCTTCTCCCGCAAGATGCCCAGCTCCTCCAGGCGTCCCCGCTGCTCCCGGCCCAGCACCCGGTTCTTCTCCGGTATGTGATAGCTCAACGTGCGGTTGGCATAGCCCAGCCGGAAGTGCTCGACCATCTCCCCGGATTCAAGCCCGCGCTTCACCAGATACTGCTGCGCCTGCGGCGAGTTCTTCAGTGTCTCGTGGTAATAATTCACCACCACCTGCAACACCGTCTGGTCATCGGCGTTGGGCTGGAACAACGGCGGCAGCTTGGGGACCGTGCTCTGCTTTGGTGGCGCTCCCGCGCTGCCGGCAAACGGCACACTGTCCCGGTTCAGCAGCTCCACCGCATGATTGAAGCTGACGCCCTCGGCCCGCATCACCCACTCGATCACGTCGCCCTTCTGGCCGCAGCCGAAACAGTGCCAGCGGTTCTCCGCCGGATCGATGGACAGGCTCGGGTTGTGGTCCTCATGGAACGGGCACAGCCCCATCAGGCTTTTACCCTTGCGCACCAGCTTGATGCCCCGTGCCTCGGCCAACCGCTGGATCGAGACTTCCCGCTTTAACCGCTCCTTCAGCTCTGCTGGTACATGCGGCATTCGCTCGGCTCCTTTCGCAAAAACATGTCAAGAGGGTTCTGATATTTTCTCGGTGGCTCTCAGTGTAAGACGTTATAGAGTATAGTACTCTATTATGAAAGCGCAAAAGGTAAGATTTCCGGCTACCTGCCGTTACACTCTCACCATGCCTACGAAGTCCAAGCTGAAGCTGAAGCCGGTTGATACGGGCAAGGAGTCCTTGGGACAGCGCCTCTCCCGTTTGCGCAAAGAACGCGGATTGACACAGAAGCAGATCGCCGAGAGTACGGGCCTCATCCAAGAGCTGGTGTCCAACTACGAACTGGACAAACTGCGCCTAACCTCCGACATGGTTCTGCGCTTCTCTGAAGTGCTCAACGTTTCCGCCGACGAGTTGCTACGGGGCAGCAAGACTGGCCCAGGACCGGCGAAGAAACAGCCCAGCATTAAACTCGTCCGCCGCATGGAGCAGATCGAGGCGCTGCCGCTCTATGAGCAACGTGCGCTGCTGACCACGATTGATAAATTCCTGGCGGCGGCTCAGGATAATAGGTAGAAGGATTCCCCGATGGCACACGCCGCAAACAACCCGAAGCAACTCGCGCACGAACTCATCGAGCGCATGGCTCCCGGCCAG
>CAILAZ010000232.1 GCA_903832295.1 uncultured Acidobacteriota bacterium | reverse complement strand
GCCCCTGGATGAGCCGTGCAACCAGCAACAGCACTGGAGCCGCCGGGCCAATCGCGGCATAGGTCGGCAGGAATGCGATCAGCAGCGAACCCGCGCACATCATCAGCACGGATGCCATCATTGCATTCTTGCGCCCACGCTTGTCAGCCAGCCGGCCAAAGGCCCAACCGCCAATCGGACGCATCAGGAAACCTGCCGCGAAGACTCCGGCGGTCTTCAGCAGTTGAATCGTCTGGTTGCCGCTGGGGAAAAAGGCGGAGGCAAAATAGATCGCACAAAAGGCATAGATATAGAAATCAAACCACTCCACCAGATTGCCGGAAGACGCTCCCACGATGGCGAGAATGCGCTTGCGGGTATCGGCTGCGGTTGAGTTTTCCTGGAGCGCCATGTCTGCCATTCCGTGTCTCCCAATGACTATAGCGCACCGCACCGCGAGCGCCGCTCCCGTTCTGGATCAAACCCAGGCGACCTTGTACTATCTTTTCTGTGGAGGCGGCCAACATTGCTTCAGCTGAGAGCACAGCAATTGCTTCGTGTATCCCTTGCAGCCCTGATCGTCCTCTACGTGAGCGCGCTCCACGCCTCTGGTCCCGTGAAGTGGGTCAATGTCTTTATCGGCACGGGCGACCACCCGATTGGCTACGGCGGCACGATGCCGTTTGTGACCACCCCCTTCGGGATGACCAACTGGACTGCGCAGACGCGGGAACCGCATCGTCCCGGCACCCTCTACCGTTATGAAGACTCCGCCATCCTGGGGTTTGTTGGCACTCATCAGCCTGCCAACTGGATGGGCGACTATGGCTACGTTACGCTGATGCCAGAGATCGGAGATATCAAGACCTCGGCTGAGGCGCGCAGGCTTCCCTTCTCCCACGCACGAGAAACTGCGACCCCTTATTCCTACTCGGTGGAGATGGACGCCGGTGAACACAGCGGCGCGACAGCCAGGCTCCGCACCCAAATTTCGGCAACCGACCATTGCGCGCTGATGCGCTTCACCTTTCCGAGTGGCACGACGGGCCACGTGCTGGTTGAGGCCACGCGCAAGGCGATCCCTGGCTTCGTTTCCGTGGACGCACAGCGGCAGGAGATCACCGGGTACAACCCCGATCGCATGGACTCGCGCTTTGGCCCTTTTGCCCTGCCGAACTTCAAGGGTTACTTCGTCGTCCGTTTCCGGCGCAGGTTCGCTCACTTTGGAACCTATGCCGGCGACTCCATCACTCCCGGGTCTTCTCACTCCATGGCCGAGAACACCGGTGCATACGCCACCTTCGAAAACACAAGTTCTGCCATTGTGGAGGCAAAGGTCGGCACGTCGTTCATCAGCATCGAACAGGCACGCAAGAATCTCGATATCGAGATTCCAGACTGGGACCTGGATCGACTGAGCCGCCGCCTGAAACAAACATGGGATGCGAAGCTTGCCTCTTTCTCGATTCACGGAGCCACGCCCGCGCAGCGCACCATTTTCTATTCCGGGCTTTACCATGCCCTGCTCTATCCCAAGCTCTTCTCGGAAAACGGCAGCTATTACAGCGCTTTTGACGATGCGATCCACACCGGCACTTCCTACACCGCGTTCTCTCTCTGGGACACTTTCCGCGCGGAAAACAGTCTGCTCACGCTCATCGCTCCCGAGCGGATCGATGCGATGATCACTGCCCTTCTGCAGGATTACCGTGAAGGAGGATGGATGCCGAAGTGGCCCAATCCGTCCTACACCAACATTATGATTGCGACCCATGCGGATTCCCTGGTCGCCGAAGCCATGCTCAAAGGCTTCCATGGATTTGACCGTGATCTTGCCTACCGGGCGGTTTACAAGGACGCAATGACACCGCCCGATGAGGACACCTCACGGCGCTGGCTCGATGAAGCACCCCATACTCCCTATGAAGCCCGCGGCGGCCTCACCTACTCCAAGGTGCTCGGCTACATTCCTGCGGACAAGACCTCCGAATCCGCATCCAGTACCCTCGAGGACAGCTACGATGACTGGTGCGCCGCCCAGATCGCGCGCCTGCTCGGCAACCACTCTGACTATCTGTTCTTTCTCAAGAGATCACTCGCCTACAGGAATCTCTACAATCCAGCCACCGGATTCATGCAGGCCAGAAACTCCGATGGCTCCTGGGCTTCTCCCGACGAAGGCTGGACGGAGGGCGACAAGTGGGTTTATACATGGGCCGCCTTGCACGATATTCCCGGAGTGATGGCGCTGATGGGCGGAGCGGAGCCCTTCAACAAACGCCTCGACGAGCATTTCACCGGAGGCCACAACGTGCACGACAACGAACCCAGCCACCACTATGCTTATCTCTATCTTTATGGCGGCCAGCCATGGAAAACCCAGGCAAAGGTGCGTGAGATTGCGGCGAGGTTCTATGGAGACGGCCCCGGGGGCCTGGCCGGAGATGAGGACTGCGGGCAGATGTCAGCCTGGTACATCTTCGCGGCGATGGGCTTCTACCCGCTGAACCCCGCCTCGGGCGAGTACCTGATTGGAGCGCCTCTCCATCCCCACACCGCGCTCCATCTTGCCAATGGCAGGCAGTTCGAGGTATCGGCGCGCAGACTTTCTGCCAGCAACATCTACATTCAATCGGCGCGGCTGAATGGCAAGCCGCTTCTGGTTCCTCTGATTCGCTTCTCAGATATTCAAGCCGGCGGTAAGCTCGAATTCACCATGGGTGCCTCGCCGTCTTCCTGGGCAGCCGACTGGAAGCCATCGCCAATCACCGTCAATTAGCAGGAGTGCGGTTTGTCCCTGCGCTGTCCGAGTCCCTTGTAAGATGGAATTTCGATCATCTGTCTGCCGGTGTAGGAGAGATCTGATGCCTGATGCTATTTTTCAACCCGAGCTCTTTCAATTCCTCCGCCAGCTGAAGCGGAATAACAACCGGGAGTGGTTTGCGAAGAACAAGGAGCGTTATCAGAAGGTGGTTGTGGAGCCGGCCATGCAGTTCATCCACGGCTTCGCTCCGCACCTGTTTAAGCTGAGCCCCCACTTCATTGCGGATGCCCGTCCGACGCGCGGCTCGCTTTTCCGCATTTACAAGGACACACGCTTTTCCGCCGACCAGGCTCCCTACAAGACACACATCGGCATTCATTTTTCTCACGACATCGGCAAGGATGCCCATGCGCCTCTCTTCTATCTTCACTTTGAACCGGACGGCTGTTTCGCGGCGGCCGGAGTGTGGCACCCGGCCACCCCGGCTCTCACCCGCATTCGCACCGCCATCGTCGCGCAGCCTGACCAGTGGAAGAAGGCCGTCCGCAAAATCGAACTTGTGGGTGACAGCCTGAGCCGTCCTCCAAAGGGATTTTGCGCAACTCACGAACTGATCGACGATCTCAAACGTAAGGATTTCGTGGCGTCCGTTGCACTCACCGAAGAACAGGTCTGCGCCCCGTCGCTGATGCGCGATTACGCCGCCGCCTGCCGCAGCATGGCACCATTAGTGGAGTTCACAACCAAGGCACTTGGATTCAAGTTCTAGGCTTTAACAGCTATAGGTTCCCCGGAGGCCGAGAATCCGCTGGTCCAGCGCAGTCTGTTTGAATACCTGTTCCAGGTAGGCGACCATCGCTTCCAGCATTTCCTCGCGCGCCAGCAGCGCGACCGGCTTCCCGTCTTCCATAACCGGAAGATGGCGCAGATGATTCTCGGCCATCAGGGCTAGGCACTCCCGGACCGAGTCACCGGGGCTTGCGCAGATACGGCACGGGGTCATTACCTCCAGCACGGTCTGTGCGCCTTGGGCGCGAACCTGGCTGCGGGCATAATCGCGTGTGGAAAATGTCCCGGCCACGCGCCCATCTTCCATTACCAGCACTGCTTCCAGATCCTGCTCTGCCATCAGCTTCAGCGCCTCCAGCGGAGCGGCCTTCGAACTCACTGGATTCAGCCCCGGCGAGCGGACTTTCAGGA
This sequence comes from uncultured Acidobacteriota bacterium, assembly GCA_903832295.1. Taxonomy (GTDB): domain Bacteria; phylum Acidobacteriota; class Terriglobia; order Terriglobales; family Acidobacteriaceae; genus TOLSYN. The sequence goes on along the minus strand of CAILAZ010000232.1, from coordinate 5,747 downwards.
AGCTCTTCACCGTCAACGGGTCCACACGCGGATGTCCAGGAATCCCTCCACTTGCGCCCTCAACCCGCTCGTCCAGCACTTTTTCCGCAGCCATTGCAGCTCACGCACACCGATCGCCGGCGCTCCCTGTCTGGATTCGATGCGGATTTTCAAGGCCTCAGCGCCGTGCGGATCACCTCTACTTGCGATGAAATCCAATTGGGGCTTAAGTTTACGCACATTCCTGCCGATAAAAGGCCCGTCTCAGGCGATTTAGGCTCCTCGCAACTCGCGAACACGCCTAGAATTGTCTGTGAGAGTGGGGCGGGTGAACCGGCCCTCCCCCCTCTCCTTTCGTGCTTTCCGGTAGTGTCGCTCACAACCGTACCTGCGGTGAGGTCGTAACCATGGTCGAGAGCTCTGATACCTGTTTCATCGAACGCCGTCGTTTTCCACGCCACCGCTGTGCGGGAGAAGTTGAGATCATCCAGAGCGAACGGTGCTGGGGATGGGGAAAGGCGAACGAAATCAGCCTGGGTGGTTGCTACATCGAGACCATTCACCCCCTGCCGCTCAAAACCGAAGTGCAGCTTCGCCTCGGCATCGCAGGCGCCCAGCTGGATATCTGTGCCATGGTCGTTTCCTCTGACGCGCTCGTAGGCATGGGCGTAGCGTTCATCCTCGAGTCTCGCGAGCAGTGGAACAAGCTCTTCGATCTGATTGAGAAGATTTCCAAGATGAACCACGCCCCAGAATCGGCCTGGACGACTCCACCTGAAGAACAACTCCGCATGCAGACCGCGCTTGAGCACCTGCAACAGGCCCAGGGCGAGCTTCAGGAAGCCATGCGCTTCCGTGGGGAACACCCGGAGCAATCCGTGCAATTCAGCAGCGGTGCGATGGAGGACATTCAGGAGAGCCTGGAGTCTGCCCAGACCACACTGAGCCACCTGAGCTACATGCAACGCGTGAAGTAAGCCTGCGCTGTTCGCGAACTCCGGGATTCCAGAAGCCCGCAGACCGTTTGTTTTTGACATGGGGAATCAGATTGACTCTATCGGCCCGTCACATGAAACTGCACTTCTTCCCCAGTGAGTCCGTACGCGTCTGCATCCCGGCGCAGCCCCCCGGCTCCTCACAGCCGGAAATTCAGATTGCGGGGAGGGTCGCGGTTGCAGAAGACAACGTGCTCAGCATCATCCTGAGTGATCCCGCACCCCAGAGCTCCAATTTACTTTTGCCCCCTACTCGCTTCATCGTCCGCAAGACCACTCCATTTGGAATCCTCGAATTTGACGCCACCGGGCGCTCCCACTGGGTGGATGATGCGTTAACGCTTCAAGTAAAACTGCTCGGCACCCATCGCAGCATCCAGCGCCGCGCTTCCTTCCGCATTGAGCTCCGCTCGGAAGTACGTTACCGCGACCTCGCCGGGAGTTGCGCCGATTGGCAGACCGCCGAATTGAACGACATTTCCCTGGGAGGAGCCTCACTGCTGGCCAAGGGCAACGCCGTGCAAATCGGCCATGAGCTGCAGCTCGAGTTCTCCTTGAATCGCTCAACGTTCTCAACCAGTGGCACGGTTCGCAGAATTGAGCTCTCCAAGCGAGGCCAGACTCACCTGTATGCCCTCGAGTTCCTCACCGTTGACGTCCGTCAGCAGGAGCACATGGCCAGGGAGATGACTCAGCTTCAGCTGCGAATCATCAACTCTCATGTAAATGACCGATGAACCGACAAGCCTACCCTCAGGGACGGTTGTGGCGCAGATTGTCCATCGCCCAGCAATATTCAATTACCAGGAACGGAATCCATTCGCCATCGTGTTTGGCGAGCAGAAGCGATGTGCCGATGACGAGCGCCAGCGTCTCTGCAATCCAGAAGATCACATCGAAAAGCACTTCGTGGCGCGATTGAATTTCATTGTTGGTGATGTACGTCAGAAATCTCCACATGTCTCCACCGGCCCGAGTTCGTCTTTCTGGACCCTCAAGTTCAGATTGCAGTCCTCGCCTTCAGGCAGCATCCGCCATTCGAAGTTTTTGCTGGCGTCCGCAGGGCTATTTGAGGGTAGAATGAAACTCCCTCCCATCATTTTCCCGGGGAAGAGTTCGCTTTCTTTATTTCTTTTGTGATCAGGGAATCGGTCTTGGGCCGTCCTCTCTGACTGGTGTGGTGTAGTCATGTCGTTCAATCCGGAGCTGGATAAGGAACCCGCCACGATCGAGGGTGCAGTCTCCGGTCGACGTTTTCCTCTCTTCTATGTAGCTGTGCTGCTGTCCGTGGTTACGGTCGGCGCGCTCTTCACTGGACTCTTCCTGTACGGACAGTTTCAGGCCACTGTCAGCCGATGCCACGTGCTGCTCTCGCGGGTCTCTGAAGACACGGCACGCTCCATCGAAGACTGGGTGCAGGCCACCAGCAGGCAGGCGGCAGTGATGGCCAGTTTCCCGGTTGTTGCGGATGCGATCACCAGCAACTCTCCCGAGATCGCGTCCCACTCCAGCGCGATACTCGAGCGCGTGCGCTTGCCTTTCGACTACGCTGCCATCTACGTCGTCGATTCCACAGGGGTGCTGAAGGTTCAGACTCCAAACTCAGCTCCCCTTCCGGGCTGGTTGCAGACAGTAGCGGCAAAGAGCTCTGCGGCCCAGACATTGACCTGCTTCGATCGCGAGCCCGACAAGGGCTTTCCGCAACTCGCATTCCTGGTCCCCGTCGAGCGGACCATTGAGGACCGTCATGAACGCGTGGGAACGCTCGTCATTCTTACGCAGCGCAAGACCCTTGCGCTTCTTGCCGAGCCCCCGAGTGGAGACTCCCACACTCGCTCGCTCTTTTTTGCCCACGGCCCAGAGGGCAAGATCATCTATCTCTCACGCCTGTACCACCTGTCTATCCCGAATAGGCCTTGGGTGGATGAAGCCGGGGAGGCCGCCTTGCGAGGGGAGACTCTCTTCACCCTGCGCAGGACTGCCGATGGGTACCCGCAATATGTCGTAACCCGGCGGCTGAACGGGCTTGGATGGGGAATGATCACCCGCGAATGGCGCGGCGAGGTTCTGGCTCCTTTCTGGCAAACGTTTCTGCTCTCCGGCCTTATGTTTCTCGTCAGCGCTGCCCTGCTGGTCACCGTTACTGTCGCCATCTGGAGGCATCAGCAGGTGTTTGCCTTGCAGGACGAGATGCAGCGCCGGGCCGCGTATGAAGAAGAACTCCGCCAATCCGAGGAGAGATTCAACAAAGCCTTCCGCTCCTGTCCCGAGGGAATGAGCATCTCCAGGCTCAGTGATGGACATTTCATCGAGGTGAACGAAAGCTTCGTCAGGCTCTGTGGTTACGCCCGCGAGGAGATCATTGGCCACTCCTCCTTCGAGCTTGGCCTCTGGTCTGACCTGGATGATCGCGAGAGCATCCGGCGCGCCTTGCAGAACAACGATATGCCCCGTGCCCAGCGCGTACGCGGACACATCCGCAATGGAAGTGACGTTGAGGTCGAGCTGTCCGCCGAGATCATCCAGATCCTTGGCGAGAAATGCCTCCTGCTCATCCTCCGCGACATTACTCATCAACTGACCCTAGAGGAGCAGCTTCGTCAGGCCCAGAAGATGGAAGCCGTCGGTCAACTCGCCGGCGCCCTGGCGCATGACTTCAACAACCTCCTCATGGCCATCAGCAGCCAGGCCGAACTCCTCCTCGAAGCACGCGAGCTCGAGCAGGTTTCAAAGAAAGCGCGCCAGATTCTCAGCGCCACGGAAAGCGCAGGGCTGCTCACCAAGAAGCTGCTGGCCTTCGGACGCAAGCAGGAACTTGCCGCATCCACCTTCGATCTCAACTCGCTTATCGCAGAAACCGCGGACCTCGTCGCCGACCTTCTGCCGAAGTCTGTCCAGTTGAGTGTCCGACCAACCGCCTCGCCCTGCTGGGTGAAGGCAGACCGCCTCCAGTTGGAGCAGACCGTCGTCAATCTCGTCCTCAACGCTCGCGACGCGATGCCCGGGGGAGGCAGACTGGTCCTCAGCACTTTCCTGGTCCTCGTCGACGAGTTCGGAGCAGGCCTGCACAGCAGTGTCTCCCCTGGAAATTACGCCCTCATCACCGTCGCCGATACCGGAACCGGCATCGCGGAGCAACATCTCAACCGCATCTTCGAACCGTTCTTCACCACCAAGGCAAAGGAGCGCGGAACCGGCCTCGGACTTTCCATCGTCTATGGAATCGTGAAGCAAAGCGGAGGCCATATTCGCGTGAAGAGCGCGGTCGGCGCCGGAACCACTTTTTCGGTTTACATCCCATCGGCGGAGCAACCGCACCTTCACCATCCGGCCCTGCACCCCTGTCCGCTTACGGAACACAACCAAAACTGCCCCCGTAACGGCACCATTCTTGTTGTGGATGATGAGGATCTTGTTCGCACCAGCGTCCGTCTCTTTCTTGAGCGCAGCGGCTTCAAGGTGAGTGAAGCTCCCGACGCCGCCGAGGCCCTGAAGATTGCATCCACCCTCGCCGATCAATTAGTCCTGCTGGTGACTGATGTCGTCATGCCCGGAATGGCCGGAACGGAATTGGCAGGGGCGCTACACTCCTCCATGCCCGAACTCCCCGTCATCTTCATGTCCGGATACGCAGCCGGGGAAAACGGACGCGATCACTTCAAGGGTGCAAAATTTCTCCAGAAGCCCTTCAGCCGCGCCGAACTTTTAGCCGCTGTCTGCGACGGCATGGAGTCCTGCCCGCTGCTCCAGAACCAGGCCTGACCGCCGAATCCCCCTCGGTACTCTGGCATCATCACTCACCTTCAGAGCATCTCACCCTCCCGTCCGTATGGGTGGACCCGCGCAATCTCATCGAGCTTGCGGTGGGGATCCATACGGCGCGAGAAACACAAAACGTGAGGTGAATGAAATGACGGCAGATCGTCTTGCCAACCGCTACGGAATTGCTGTTGCTGCGGTCATCATGCAGCTTTGTCTCGGAGCCGTTTATGGCTGGAGCGTCTTCGTCAAGCCGCTCACCACGCTGGAAGGCTGGACACTGACGCAGGTTTCGCTCAACTTCACTCTTGCCATCGTCTTCCTTGGCGTGGGCACCATCATCGGAGGACTCTGGCAGGATCGTGTCGGCCCGCGTCTTGTTGCCAGTGTTGCAGGAGTCCTCTACGGAGCAGGCTACCTCGTGGCCTCCCTCGCCGCCTCCCGGCACTCACTCGGCGGACTCTATCTCGGCTACGGACTGCTCTCCGGCGTCGGCATTGGCATGGGATACATCTGCCCGGTCGCCACCCTCGTCAAGTGGTTCCCTGACCGGCGCGGCCTTATGACCGGGGTCGCCGTCTGCGGCTACGGTGCCGGCGCTCTCGTCATGAGTCCGATCGCAGCCCGACTCATCGCCGCCCGCGGCATTCCCTACACCTTCCTCATGCTTGGCGTTGTGTACTTCGTCCTGGTCGTTGCCACAGCGCAGTTCTATGTCAATCCGCCGCAAGGCTGGCACCCCGCCGGATGGTCTCCGGATACCTCCGTCTCCCGCGCCGCCTCGACGTACGATTTCACGGTCCGCCAGGCCATGTCCACCCCGCAATTCTGGCTGCTCTGGCTCATGCTCTTCCTCAACGTCTCTGCCGGAATCATGATCATCAGCCAGGCCTCGCCCATGGCCCAGCAGCTCGTCGGGCTCACCCCGGTCACGGCTGCCGGAATCGTCGGCGTCATCTCCATCTTCAACGGCCTGGGACGCGTATTCTGGGCCGCCGTTTCCGACTACCTTGG
>CAILAZ010000231.1 GCA_903832295.1 uncultured Acidobacteriota bacterium | reverse complement strand
GCGGCGTCGCGCCGCAGGTTCCAGCGGTCCAGTTGAACGAAACACAGCAGTCTGTGGATGTGGTAGCGCCGGCAACCAGGGGCGATGCGACGGCGACGGTGTTTCCAGTGCGGGCGATGGCGTCTGCGAAGGTTGAGGTTGCGGTAGTAGAACCGGTGAAGAGCGATGCGTCTGCGACGGTGGTTCCGGTGCAGGCGACGGCGTCTGCGAAGGTTGAGGTTGCGGTAGTAGAACCGGTGAAGAGCGATGCGACTGCGACGGTGGTTCCGGTGCAGGCGACGGCGGTTGCGCAGGACGAGGGTTCGGTAGCAGAGCCGGTGAAGAGCGATGCGTCTGCGACGGTGGTTCCGGTGCAGGCGACAGCGTCTGCGAAGGTTGAGGTTGCGGTAGCGGAGCCGGTGAAGAACGATGCGACGGCGACGGTTGGTCCGGTGAATGCGACAGCGGCTGCGAAGGATGAGGTTTCGGTAGGGGAGCCGGTGAAGAACGATGCGACGGCGACGCTTGGTCCGGTTCAGGCGACTGGGACCGCGAGGGTTGGGGTTGCGGCAGCGGAGCCGGTGAAGGTCGATGCGACTGCGACGGTGTTTCCGGTGTGGGCGATGGCGTCTCCGAAAGTTGAAGTTACGGCGGCGGCACCGGTGAAGAGCGATGCGACTTCGACGGTGGTTACGGTGCAAGCGACGGCAGTTGCGAAGGATGAGGTTTCGGTAGCGGAGCCGGTGAAGAGCAATGCGACGGCGACTGTTGTTCCGGTTCAGGCGACTGGGACTGCGAGGGTTGAGGTTGCGGTAGCGGAGCCGGTGAAGGTCGATGCGACTGCGACGGTGGTTCCGGTGCAGTCGACGGCGTCTCCGAAAGTTGAGGTTACGGCAGCGGCGCCGGTGAAGAGCGATGTGACTGCGACGGTAGTACCACTTCAGGCGACGGCGTCTCCGAAAGTTGAGGTTACGGTAGTGGAGCCGGCGAAGAGCACTGCGACCGCGACTGTTGTTCCGGTCCAGGCGACGAAGGCTGCGAAGGATGAGGTTTCAGCTGCGGGACCGGTGAAGAGTGATGCGACTGTGAAGTCGGTTCCGGTGCAGGCGACGGCGTCTCCGAAAGTTGAGGTTACGGCAGTGGAGCCGGCGAAGAGCAATGCGACGGCGACTGTTGTTCCGGTCCAGGCGACGAAGGCTGCGAAGGTTGAGGTTGCTGCTGCGGAACCGGTGAAGAGTGATGCGACTGTGAAGTCGGTTCCAGTGCAGGCGACGGCGTCTCCGAAGGATGAGGTTGCGGTAGCGGAGCCGGCGAAGAGCAATGCGACGGCGACTGTAGTACCAGTTCAGCCGACGGCGTCTGCGAAGGTTGAGGTTGCGGTAGCAGAATCGGTGAAGAACAGTGCGACCGCGACGGTGGTTCCGGTGCAGGCGACGAAGGACGAGGGTGCGGCAGCCGAGCCGGTGAAGAGCGATGCGACTGCGAAGTCGGTTCCGGTTCAGGCGACAGGGGCTGCGAAGGTTGAGGTTGCAGCAGCAGAGTCGGTGAAGAGCAATGTGACTGCGACGGTAGTTCCGGTGCAGGCGACGGCGTCTGCGAGGGTTGAGGTTGCGGAACCGGTGAAGAGTGATGCGACTGCGACGGATGCTCCAGTTGCGACAGAAGGAACTCTGAAGACGGCCGCGGTGGAGACCTCGGCCGCAGGAAATGATCCAACGGTACGCTTGGCTCCGTCTCGGGTGGATGAGGCGAGTGCGACGCTGGCTGCAAATCAGGACAAGACCGCCTTGAAAGCGACGGACCCGACACCGCAGCAGGTGATGGCCCCGAACAGTGTCGATGTGCAGGAACCGGCCCGGGTGAGCGATGCTGCGACAAGAACCGCGCCGGTGATTGCTGAATCAAAGGCAGAAGTAGTTGGCGCATCGTACGGCAAGCCCGTTGAGTCAGTGATTGAACGTGGCGACGTTGCTGCGGATCCGAAGGGCGTTGCCGAGCGAGCGGGTTCCAGCAAGGATGTGGCATCGCGGTTTGTGCCGGAGCTGGTTGCGATGTCCTCAAAGGCCTCGGCCGTGAAAGCCTATGCAGTCAACTCCGATGCGGCCACCAGCCGAGTTGTTCCGGCCGCCGCATCGGTGAGCGAGCCAACTCTTTCCGCAGCTAAGTCAAGCACGGCGGATGCAGTCTCGATCGCACCACCAGTTCAGAATATGGCTGCACCGAAGGCCAGCGTAGCAAGCTCATTCCGCAGCTCAAGTGAAGTGAGTGCAAGCGCTGAGCCGGTGACCAATACAACGGCACCGAAGACTTCGGAAGTTGCCGCAAGCGCAGACGCCTTAGTGGCGGTTGCCAGCCCGACTGCCAGCCAGGTGGCAGTCGGGGTTTCTGAGCAGAGGACGGTGAAACAGAGTGGAGCGGATGCGATCTCGGCAGTGACGGAACCGAAACCTGCTCTGCCGATGGCGACTGAAGCTGTGACCTCAAACAGCAAAGCGGTCGCCGCGAGCGCGGGAACCACAGCGGCGACAGACAGCGCAGCAACGCAATCGCAGGAACTCCAAGGACGCTCGTCGAGGGTGGAGGCAGCAGGGAAGAAGGCTTTCAGCCAGGATGTTACGGAGCATGCTACTTCTCCGGCAGGGTCTCCGGTTGCGGCGCCCGAGCGTACCAATGCCAAGGGCGGCAATGTTGAAGTTGGACGGGAGGTTCATCCCACGACTTCCCCAGTGATTGTTAAAGTTGAACCGGAAAGCACGGATGAGTTGACCACGAGCACGGCTGCGAGCACACAAGCCTCACTCGCCACCCCGGTTGTTGCCTCGCCTGATGCGAGTGCAAGCGCTGGAAACTCTTGGACGAGCGCAGTTGGAGTTGCGCAAGCGGTGGGTACGGTGAATGCTTCCGCGCCGGAACGGGTGAATTCTACGCTGCCGCAACGAGGGGGCAAGAACGAGAGCGTAACGGCAAAGCCCCGCGCTCAAGTGAAGAGCGCAAGCGAGCAGTCCGATTCGATCGACGCTGTGCAAGGTGCAGGGCACGATGGCGATTCCGCAAGGCAGATTGCGCCGGTGCTGAAGGCCGACAGTGCGAGCGGGCAGAACGCACCAGCGCAGGGAACGGTGGTTGAAGTTCCGAGTGCTCGTCCGATGCACGACGCAACGCGGGAGAGTTCGCCGGTAAATGAGAACGTCGCGAGTGCAGATACCACAAGTGAGCTGTCCAAGCCGGCATTTACAGCGGTTGCGCCGCTTGGCTCGGTGCAGACGGCGCACCTGGTGCAACATCTCTCAGAGTCTGAACTGCGGGTTGGCATCCAGACCGGAGAGTTCGGGAAGATCGATATTCGTACGTCGATCAACTCCAGCCAGATTTCAGCAAAGATTTATGTGGAGCATGACGAGATCGGGAGAGCAATGACGGACGCGATGCCACAACTTCGCGAGAAGCTCTCGGTGGAACATCACATGGACGCGAAGATTGAGCTCTATAACACCGGTTCCAGCAACTCGTATGGCGCGGACCGGCAGCAGCAGCAACAACACCAGAGGACATCGGGAAATCACGGAACTGCATTGGCAGATGCAGAATCCACCACAACCCAAGTTGAGAATGTGCCAGAGACTTACGGCGCAGGGGCGACGACGGGATTGGATATGCACGTTTAACACGAACAGCGATTGATTGAGATCAAGTCAGGAGACCCTATGAGCATCAGTTCGATATTTCCGACGACAACACCAGCGGCCGCAGCAAGAGCCCAGGCTACGGCTTCCTCGGGGTCGAGCAGTTCCACGACCTCGAGTGCGGCTGTCAATTCCACCTTCATGAGCCTCCTGTTGACCGAACTCAAATCGCAAGATCCGACTGCGCCGATGGACACAACGGCGATGGTGGGACAGATGGTCAGCCTGAACCAGCTCGATCAATTGATGAGCATTCAAAGCATTCTCCAGAACTCTTTGGGATCTGTTGCAACTACAACCGCAGCCAGCAAGTAAGCCACGAACGGAGCGAACTAAAATGCCTAATTTCTCTACACCTCTTTCAGGATTGGACGCGACCCAGCAGGCGCTGTCCGTAGTTGCCAATAACCTAGCCAACATGAACACGATTGGATACAAGGATGAGAAGGTCAATTTCCATGACCTGTTCTACCAGACGCTGGGGACGAATGGCGCTGGCGATTCCATCCAGGTCGGCGGCGGAACCGCAGTAGGTTCGATCGCGTCGAATTTCAGCTCTGGAACCAATTCGAGCACGGGCGTTCCGACGGACGTGGCGATCAACGGCAATGGCTTTTTTGTGACGCAACTGAAGGGCAGCACGGAGTACACGCGCGCGGGCAATCTGCAGGTCAGCACCGACGGGTATCTGATTACCCAGGGCGGGCAGTATGTGATGGGTTATGCCGCCTCCGGAGGCGTGATTACTGCCGGGGCGCTCTCACAGCTCCAGGTTGGAACGGGGCAGGTGATTCCGGCCGTGACAACCACGACGATGCAGATGAACACAAACCTGAGCTCGACGGCGGCAGTGGGATCGAGCTTTACCTCGCCTCCGATCCAGATTTATGACTCTCTCGGAACCGCTCACAACGTCTCGATCACCTATACGAAGACGGCGTCGAATAACTGGACCTACACGGCGACGATTCCGGACACGGATGTTCTCGGCGGCACGGTCACAGGCAGTCCCGTGACGGTGGGCAGTGGAACATTGGTGTTTAACACGAGCGGCAACCTTACGACAGCCAATGCCACGGCGGTGACGCTTACGACGCCGAGCATTTCGGGAATCAGCCTGACGAACCTTGCCGATGGTTCAGCGCCGATCAGCTTGAGCTGGACTGCCATGGATACGAACGGAAACTCATTGATTACGCAGACCGCCTCGGACAGCGAAACTTCTGCGAGCTCGCAAAATGGACGCGCCAGCGGCACGCTCCAGAGTTTTGCGGTGCAGACAGATGGCACGATCCAAGGCGCTTTCTCGAACGGTCAGACGGTGGCGATTGGGCAACTGGTGCTGGCACAGTTTGGCAACCAGGGTGGTTTGGCGCTGGTTGGCGGCAACTCGTATGAAACGACCGCTACCTCCGGACAGGCCGTGGTTGGCAGTCCGGGAACGGGCGGACTTGGCACAATGACGGGCGGTTCGCTGGAGCAGTCGAACGTGGATATGGCGACCGAGTTTTCAAATATGGTTGTGGATCAACGTGCATTCGAGGCGAACGCGAAGGTGATCTCGGCATTCGACCAGGTGATGCAGGACACGATCAATCTGTCACGGTAAGACAGGCACAACCTCTGGGCTGAAACTTAGTTCAGAATGAGGGTATCGCCAGCCCGGCTTCCACAGCGGGCTGGCGGAGTGTTTTCCGCACGCCAGCTCTAATTCTTTCCTCACCAGCGTTCCCCTTTGCCACTTGTGGCCGACACCCCTGTCCTTTATTTTCTACAACTTAATTTTCCACACCTCGGACTCGGAGCGCCGCCGTGCGGCGTCTGAATTGCTTTAAGCAGAGTGGACGGTTGGAAGTGACTATGAGCGCTAATCCCAATCCGGCAACTGGAACCGCAATGTTCGCCCTTCCTGGCGACAGCAGTCTGCCGCCGATGTCGCAAGAACCTACGGAGCGCTTCCCGTGGTTGAAGTGCAACATTACGCTCGACCTTCCCGTTGTGGACTTTACAATTCGCAGCCTGCTTGAACTGCGCGCCGGAGCGATTGTGGAGACAGCGTGCAAGGCAACGAGCGATGTGCCTGTTCGGGTGAATGGAACGCTTATCGGATGGACCGAGTTCGAAGTTATTGGAAATAACCTGGCCGTACGCATCACGGAACTGGCATGAACGAAGAGCTGCAAACACGGGAGAGACCCTTCGCGTTGAGAGTGCGAATCCGCTGGCCGAATGCGTATCGGCAGGTTCGGCTCGCCTCGAAGATCGAGAACTCGATTGGACTTGCAGCAGTTGCGAAGAGCCCGGCAGTGAAGCGGGAGCAAACAGCTCCAGAGCCAACAAAACGCGGTCCTTCTTTGCTGATGCGAGCTTGGGAGTGGGTATTGACGCGTTCCAAGGCTGAGCAAAAGAGCCGGAAACTGAGGATCTGCGAATCAACGCAGCTTGGGGAAAAGAAGTTCATTGCGTTGATCCAGGCAGATGGGCAGAGATACCTGATTGGAGCGACAAGCAACTCCATCACGCTGTTGGCGGAACTCCCACAGCAAGAGGAATTTCGAAGCTTCCTGCCGAAGGATACTCCGCTTAAGGTGCAGGAACGATGAGGGGCCGGGTCGCAGGACTGGTTCTGGCGCTGGATGTGCTAGCGGTGTCCGCACATGCATCGCTGATTCCGGTGATTGACCAGGCGCAGCCTGGGATGCAGCTTGGTGGGGTGACGGTGACGGGCCTTGGTTCGGGGGCAACTAGCTCCTGGTCCATCGTTGTCTTGCTGACGCTGCTGAGCTTTATCCCGTCGATCCTGCTCTGCATGACTCCGCTCCTGCGGCTGCTGATTGTGTTTCATTTCCTGAGACAGGCGCTGGGGGTTCAGACGACCCCATCGAATCAGACGCTTATTGGCCTTGCGCTCATTCTGACGGTGTTCATCATGCAGCCGGTTGGGCAGACGATCTTCAAGGACTCGATCCAGCCGATGCAGGAAAACAAGATTGACGCCACGGAAGCAGTAAAGCGGGCGACGCCAACGGTGCGCAATTTCATGCTGCGCTACGTAAGGGAAAAGGACGTGGCGCTGTTTGTGGAACTCTCAAAGGAGCCGCGGCCCAAGAATCCCGACGACCTCTCGCTGCGGGTTGTGGTACCCGCGTACATCACTTCCGAACTGGCGGCGGGATTTCAGATTGGGGCGGTGCTCTTTTTGCCTTTCCTTGTGATCGATATGGTTGTGGCATCGATCACCACCTCTATCGGCATGATGCAACTCCCGCCCGTGATCATTTCCACGCCATTGAAGCTGTTGATTTTTGTGATGGTGGATGGCTGGCATTTATTGATTGGTTCGTTGTTGAGGAGTTTCTAGTGATGCCTCCAGAGCAGGTTGTCACATTAGGCCGGGCAGTTCTGAAGGAAGTCGCGGTGCTGATTGCTCCGATTCTTGCCACAGCGGTGGTTGTCAGCCTGGCCATCAACATCGTGCAGGTGCTCACGTCGATACAAGAAACGACGATCTCGACTGTTCCGCGATTATTGGCATGCGCGGGCGCCATTTTTCTGCTGCTTCCGTGGATTGTGCGCAACCTCGGCTACTTCACGGTTCAGATGTTATCGAACTTCAGCCAGTACGTGCGTTGAGATAAGAAATGGTCATCTCGCTTCAGGCGATCTTAAACGCGGCGATGTTTATCGGACTCCGAGTCTCTGGAATCGTGCTGTTCGCGCCGTTCTGGGGGCACTCGGCTATTCCGGTGCGCGCAAAGGTCTGCCTGGTGGTGCTGATTACGGCGCTGCTGTATCCGACGCTTTCCCCGGGGATTGTGAACCAGACCTGGTCTCCCCTGACCGTTTGCAGCGAGACCATCATTGGTCTGGCGGTGGGTTTGATTACGAACGGCGTGTTTGAGGCGGCGTTGTTTGCAGGACAGATTCTCAGCATCCAGATGGGATATTCGCTGGTGAACATCATCGATCCAACAAGCCAGATCGAAACCACGGTGATGTCAGTGTTTCACCAGACTATCGTGCTAATGATCTTTCTTCGGCTCAATGTGCATCATTGGATTCTCCGGGCCATCGTTCATAGTTTTGATTACCTGCCGGCGGGGGGACTGATAGGGAGCGGCGCGCTGGTGTCGGCAGTGTTGCATACGTTCTCAAGCATTCTGCAACTGGGCTTGCAGATCGCAGCGCCGGTACTGGCGGCCACGATGGCGGCAGACATTGCGTTGGGCATGCTCAGCAAGGCATCTCCGCAACTTCCATTGATGCTGCTGGGGCCGTCACTGAAGAGTCTGCTCGGGCTGGTTGTTCTTTCGGCGGCCATCTGTTACTGGCCACCGCTGTTTGAAAGGCTGTTCAGCGAATCGATCGTTTATACCGATCACGTTCTACATTTGGCGCACTGATATGGCAGAAGATAAGTCCAGCAAAACAGAACAGGCAACTCCTCGGCGCAGGCTCAAGGCCAGGGAGCAAGGTCAGGTTGCGCGCTCACGCGACCTGACCAATCTCGCCGGGGTCGGTGCTGCCATTGCAGTATTGATCTGGGAGGGTCCTGATGCGCTACAACGTTTTGGTGGAATGTACCGCAGGATGCTCGACCTGTCGACCGCACAGCAAATCGACTTCGGAAGCCCCGTACTCTACTGGGTTGGCCTGGAGACATTGCGATGGAGCGTGCCGGCGATGCTGGCCGGATTTGCAGCGAGCCTGGCCATAAGCTTTGCGCAGGGCGGATTCGTGTTTGCCCCCGCGTCGCTTGGTTTCAACTTCGGACGGATGAGTCCGGCGAAGAAACTAGGGCAAATGTTCTCGATCAGCGGCATGTCTGGATTTCTGAAATCCATGCTGCCTTTTGCGGCCATGCTCTACGTGTGCTCGTCGGTGTTGACGTCGCGGTGGACGACGCTCACGCAGGCATCGACGCTCGGTTTGCGCACCTACGCGGCTTTCATCTCTTCGATGTGCATTGAGTTGCTCTGGAAGTGCGGGCTGGTGCTGGCAGTCTGGGCAGCAGTCGATTACTTCCTGGCGTGGAGAAAGATGGAAGGCGATCTGAAGATGAGCCGCCAGGACATTAAGGACGAGTTCAAGGAATCGGATGGCAATCCGGCGGTGAAGGGCAAGATCCGCAGGATGCAGCGCCAGATGCGCAAGCGGCAGATGGCGAAACATGTGGAGACTGCAACGGTGGTGGTCACGAATCCTACGCACTTCGCAGTGGCATTGCGTTACGAACTGGACATGGAAGCTCCAACCGTGGTCGCGAAAGGGCAAGACCTGATCGCGCAGGAAATCAAAGAGATTGCGCGCTGGAACGGAGTGCCCCTGGTGGAGAATCGCGCACTTGCACAGGCGCTGTATCGATCCGTGGAGATCGGGTTCCCGATTCCATCAAAACTTTACTCGGCGGTGGCTGACATTCTGGCGTTCGTATTCCGCGCCAGGGCAGAAGCCGAGCGCGCAGCAGCACGGAAGCGTGCTCCCTCACCGGATCCAGGAGGACCACGCTAAATGCCAAAAGAACAGAGCTGGATTCAGAACATCCAAGCAGTTGGCGCGGAAACGGTTGTGCCGATCTTCGTGGTGGGCATGGTGTTTGTCATGCTGGTGCCACTGCCAGGTTTTGCGCTTGACCTCCTGCTGTCGCTGAGCATAACGGCCTCTGTGGTTGTGCTGTTGACGGCGTTGCAACTGCTGAAGCCTGTGGAGTTTTCGGTATTTCCGACGCTCATTCTGCTCCTTACCTTGTTCCGCCTTTCGCTGGATCTGGCGAGCAGCCGGCGCATTCTGCTCCACGGCAGCGAGGGAATTGGCGCCGCGGGTAACGTGATTGAAGCCTTTGGGAAGTTTGTTGTTGGCGGAAATTACGTTGTGGGCTTCGTGCTGTTCATCGCGCTGATTGCAATTCAGTTTCTCGTCATCAGCCATGGCGCTGTGCGTGTGGCTGAGGTGACCGCACGCTTTACGCTGGATGCAATGCCAGGCAAGCAGATGGCGATTGACGCAGACATGAACGCAGGCCTGATCAATGAAACACAGGCACGTGCGCGGCGTGCGGCGATTGCGCATGAAGCGGAGTTCTACGGCTCAATGGATGGCGCGGCACGATTCAGCCAACGCGATTCGATGGCCACGATTCTGATCACTGCGATCAACATCATTGCGGGATTCCTGATTGGCGTCTTTCAGCAGGGAGTTCCATTCGCTGAGGCGCTGAAGACCTACACGGTTCTGACGGTGGGTCACGGCCTGGTTACGATGATTCCATCGCTGCTGGTTTCAGTAGCGGGTGGAATTGTGCTTACACGTGCATCGTCTGAGGGCAGTCTGGGGAAAGATCTCTCCGGTCAGTTGTTCTCCAAACCGAAGCCAATCTGGATTGCAGCCGGAGTTCTTCTATCGCTAGCACTCATCCCCGGTCTGCCCAAGACAGCGTTCATCGTGATTGCTGGAGGATTGATCCTGGTTGCACGGCGCATCAAGGAGGTGCCACCGCCGGTTGCGGAAGCGGGCGCTGATGGCGCCAAGCCCGTAGCTCCCGGGCAAGCGACCGCCGAGGCTCTGGAGTCGGTCATCAAACTCGACGAGCTGATGCTGGAAGTCGGACTTGGACTGGTGCCGATGGTGGATGCTAAGCAAGGCGGGCAGCTCTTAGGCAAGGTGCGTTCGGTACGCAAGAATCTTGCGCAGCAGCTGGGTTTCCTGGTTCCTTCCATCCACATCACGGACAACGTATCGCTGAAGGAACAGGAGTATGTGGTGCATCTGCGCGGGGTTGAAATCGCGCGCTGGGAACTTCGCCGCAACTGCCTGCTGGCAATCTGCTCCGGTCCTACTCCTCCTCCGCTGCCGGGAATCGATACGAAAGACCCGGCATTCAATGTGGCGGCGAAATGGATCACTCCAGACCTCCAGGCGCTAGCTCTCTCCAGCGGTTACGCGGTGGTGGACAGGACTTCGGTGCTGGCGACTCACCTCTCAGAACTCATCAAGCAGAACGCTCATGAGATGCTCACCCGCCAGGAGACGAAGCGGCTGATCGACCGCATCAGCGAATCTCATCCCAAGCTGGTGGAAGAGCTACTGCCCAAGTTGATGACGCTCGGAGAAGTGCAAAAGGTATTGCAGCAACTGCTTCGTGAACAGGTTTCCATCCGAGATCTCGGGACGATTCTCGAGGTGCTGGTGGACACCGCTCCCATCAACAAGAGCCCGGTCATTCTGGTGGAAGCGGTGAGACAGGCCCTGTCGCGGGGAATCATACGCGGATTGCTCGACGAGACCGGTGGACTGAAGGTGTTTACGTTAAACGCTGCGCTGGAAGAAGAATGCGGCCGCGCGGCGACGCAGCAGATGACTGCGAGCACCTCAGGAAATATCCAGATTTCAGTGGCAAGGCGGGTCATGGAAGGTCTTCGGGCGAGCTTTGGAGACCAGGTGCAGAATTCTCCGCCAATTCTATTGTGTTCGTCGCCGGGCCGCTTTTATTTAAGACGTTTGCTTGAACCATTTATACCGAAGGTTGTTGTGATCAGTCCGACAGAGATTCCACCGCTTGTTCCGGTCCAGGCTGTCGGTTCCGTGCGGTAGCGCAGAAAAGAGAGATTCCATGACTCAGAGACCAGAACTCGCGTATCAAAGCAACCAGTACGATATGAGCGAACGTGATCGCCTCATTATGGAAGAGTTGCCCCAGGTTCATTACATTGCAGCCCGGATCCGTGAGCGCCTCCCACAGCACGTGGCGTTTGAAGACCTGGTCAACGCAGGTGTGCTCGGACTGATCGAGGCAATCAACAAGTACGATGCCAGCAAGTTGGTCCAGTTCAAGACCTTTGCGAAGTTCCGCATTCGCGGCGCGATTCTAGACAGCCTGCGGGAGCTTGACTGGGGATCTCGGCTCCTGCGGCGCAAGGGGCGCGAGGTGGATGACGCGGTGGCGCGCCTCGAGATTCAGTTAGGCAGACAGCCCAGCGAGCAGGAGATTGCGGACGAACTGAAGATCGACCTGCAGGAACTCTATAGCCTGCTTACAAAGCTCGACGGACTTTACCTTGTCTCGCAGCAGGTAAGCGCTGCTTTTGACCGCTCTGAAACGCGTGACCTGATTGAGAATGCGCCGAGCCGCGCAGAAGACTCATTTGATATATGCCTGCGCGGAGAGACGAGTGAACTTCTTGCGAAGGCGATTGCAAAGCTCGATGAACGCTCCCAGAAGGTACTTTCGCTCTATTACAAAGAAGAACTCACGATGAAGGAAATTGCGCTGGTACTAGAGATCGCCGAGTCGCGGGTATCGCAATTGCATTCCGCGGCACTGCTGAAACTCCGTACCAGCATGCAAAAGAAACTATCGCCACGCGCTACCGTGACCAGCGCTCCAGTACCGGTTGCAAAGAAGAGGGGAGGCGCGGAATGGGCAAGATCTTAAGTCAGCAGGAGATCGATTTAATTCTGGGGCACGCGCGGAACACTGACAAGGCCGCGGTTCCCAGCAAGTTTGTCCAGCCATGGAACCCTCGCGGTTCAGGGCAGATGCACAACGATCAGGCGAGGGCAATCACCACCCTGCACGAGTCGTTTGCGAGGAACCTGGCGGGCTCTTTGGGCGCTTACTTGCGCGTGCCCTTCGATGTGACGTTGATCTCGGTGGAGCAGCTCACCTTCAGCGAATTCCAAGGTGCAATTCCCGAATTGACGTATTTGCTGGCGCTCGAACTAAATCCCACGGGAGTAATGGCGGCGCTTCAGATCGATCACTCGATCGTCTTTCCGACGGTGGATGTGCTGCTGGGTGGTTCCGGCGCATTTATCGAGATGAAGCGAGAAATCAGTGAGATTGAAGAGCAGATCATGGACGGGGTGGCGAAGATCATTTGCCGTGAACTGGCGATTGGATGGGCTCCGATGGGATTCGATATCTCACTTGGCGAGCGTTACTCGACACCGCAGATTCAGAGGTTCCTGCCTCCACAGGAAAAGGTGCTGGCGCTGAGCTTTGAGGTTTCATTGAACCACATTAAGGGAACGATGAACCTCATGTTCCCGGCTACGGTCAGCAATACGATGCTTCGCAAACTCTCGCTGAATTGGGAGTACAAGAGGCCGCGAGCCTCTGCCGGTGTGAGTGCGCGTCTTCGAGAGCATCTCAACGGATGCGACTTCAAGGTTCTTCTCGGCTTTGCAGACGTGAAGCTTCGCGTGCGCGACCTGGTCAGTGCGCGTCCCGGCAGCATTTTGCGTTTCAATATTCCCGAGAGTTCTCCTGCTGCGCTTCTGGTCA
Source organism: uncultured Acidobacteriota bacterium (assembly GCA_903832295.1). Taxonomy (GTDB): domain Bacteria; phylum Acidobacteriota; class Terriglobia; order Terriglobales; family Acidobacteriaceae; genus TOLSYN. The sequence goes on along the minus strand of CAILAZ010000231.1, from coordinate 10,582 downwards.
GCGATCAAGCGGTATTTGACGCAAGCCCGGTTCGCAGTGGTTCTAATCGTGCAGCACAACTCATGGAGCCATCTCATCGGCTTCCAGCCGGAAAACCAGGAATGAAGGCATAGCTATGGCGTCTCAAATGTCATCTGTCGAGTTTCTCTGCAACAAGTTCTGCGAGGCATTCAGCTCTGTATTTGAGCAGACCGCAGGCGAGCCCTATCCGCTGAAGAGTTCGGATCGAACAGACGGAGATGCGGGCGTGGAAACGCTCGGGTACGTCCTGGAGTTCAGCGGCAAGGTCTGCGGAACCGTAGTTGTTCAGGTGGACATGGATTCCGCCGCGCGACTAGCCACGAAGCTGATGGGGGGACCGCTCGATACAAGCATTGAGTATCTTCCTGAGCATGAAGACGCACTGTTCGAAATTGTGAGTCAGACGGCGGGAGGGATTGCTACTGAGCTGCGCACACTGTTTGGTACCGCAGATATCACCGTTGAGCGTACGCAGGAGGCGCCGACGGCTCCATCCGTGAAACTGACGCTGACACCGGCCGATGGCAGCGACGGTGTGTTCGTCAGGTTGCTGGCAAATCACGTTCTGTTTGACTCGCTTGCGTCTGCCATGTCGGGATCAGGACAGGCAGCTCCGCAGGAAACGAACAGCTCTGCGCCGGCACAGGAGACTAGCGCCGAAAATCAGAATCTACGGCTGATCATGGATGTCGAACTGGCTCTTACGCTGCGCTTCGGACAGCGGACGCTGATGCTGAGCGAAGTGGCCGACCTGACTACGGGTTCTGTTGTCGAGCTGGACCGAGTCGTGGACGATCCTGTGGAACTACTCTTAGGGGATCGAGTGATTGGTCGCGGAGAAGTTGTAATCGTGGATGGCAACTATGGATTGCGACTGACTGAGCTGTCGTCCATTGACCAAAGCTACTTCATGACTGCCTGAAGTGTGAAAGGACCGTTTTGAACGCCGTGAATCGCTTATTAAGGTACGCACTTCCGGATTTCTCCGCAGGGTTGAAGCCCGTGGCCCCAAGATGTGCCTCGGTGGACTGTCGGCCGCGTTCGAGGTTTCTTTCGCGTTCCCACCGCTCGGACGGCACGAGTATCGACAAGGATTGGTACTGCGGTCCGAATTGCTTTGAGGTGGCGGTCAGGAATCAAATTTCGAAATTGTGCGCCCGACGAGATCTTGACACTATATCCCGGCGGCCCCGCATGCCGCTCGGCCTGACGGCGCTTTCGCTGGGTCATATTATTTCGGAAGAACTGCAACTGGCGCTGGCCCGCCAGCGACAGAAGGGTGGCCGGATAGGTGAAGTTCTGGTGGAGCTTGGATTTGCGGATCAGGCTCAAATCACAGCGGCGCTTGCGTCGCAATGGGGCCATCCGGTGCTTTCGCTGAAGAACCGCCATTTAGAGGTTCCTCATCACATCCCACGAAAGCTGATGGAGATTCACTCCATGCTACCGATTCATTTCGTGGCGCGGACGAATAAACTGGTCATTGGATTCGCTGAATTTGTTGAACATCGCATTTTATCCACCATTGAGGCGATGCTGGACTGTACCGTGGTGCCCTGTTTCATTACCCGCGACGAGTTTGCGAATCACTACCAAGCTTTGCGCGCGGAGCCTGGCGACGAGGAAGTTGTTTTTGAACGTCCATCGACGATTCCGGAGATCGCCGCTGTAACCCGAAGTTATGCCTTGCAGATCAATGCGAATTTGGCGAACTTCGGAGTTTGCGGGGATTACGTGTGGGGCCGGCTGCAGAATGCGCAAAACACGATCGATCTTTTGAGCCGAATCTAAAAAAACATTGAATTTGCATTGATGACAATAGGCCTGACTGCCGATATAGCGCTGGCGAGTCAGGCTTATGTCATATTCAACCTATTCCGCGTCTCCCTCCTTTGACATCCAGGCGTCAACCCAGCCTTATTGGGGCGACCGCAAAGAGTTTCGAATTCCAGTAGAAGAGATTCCCGCCTTGGGCGGGACGCTTGTACAGCTGGAGCTTCTGCTTTTGAAGTCGCGACGGTTCGACCTTGAAGAGGTTACGCGCCTGGTTCGAAGCGATGTGGGTTTAGCTATCCAGGTCCTTCGGCATGCTCAGTCCGACGCGTTCGGAGGCGAGGAACGTTGGCAGTTGTCGGATTGCATCGTCCATCTCGGACCGCGTCTGATGGAGGTGGCCCGTCCATTATGCTGCTGGGCTGAGAACCGGCAAGCCGCGTTTGCGCAGGCGGAAGCCTTCTGGACTCACGCCAAGTTGGTTGCAAATGTCGCCGAGCGAGCGGCGAGCTATTTCCCGGAACTCAACGTAAATCCAGAGAAAGCCTATATCGCGGGACTGTTCCACAACCTGAAGCGTTTGCCTGAAATACTGGATTCCGGAGATGAATCAAATTTGAAGGGTGCATCGCGCACCATCCAGGAATGGATCGTGGAGTGCAACCTGCCGTCTTTTGTGACGGATGTTCTGGAAACTCTTGAAACAGAGACCGTTCCCGGCAACATGGATGCACTTTCGCGAATGGTCTGCTTCGCGAAACAATGGGTTGACTTGTGCCTGCCACAGTCTGAATCGTGCGTGCCCCGGAGGTCGCAGTTCAATTTGCAGGTTCTTCGGGCGGCCACTCTCATTTATAACTGCTTTCCGGCTACAGAGCCGGACCCGTTTGTGCCATTCATGTACATCCTGACCGATACCACCCTCGAATTGCTGGACGTGGAACGCCCTGAGTCGGCATCGGTGGTACGGCGCACGGTCACAAACATAAGGCCGGAAGCGAAGTGTCGCCGGGAGAACATCTCTATCTAACGGTTCCTGGACTTTGAGGACGGGGCTAGCATTAGAGGCGGATAGCAGGCGCAATGCCTGCGCCCGCTGAAACTTGGAAAAACTCATCCAAGTCTCATTGAACTCTGCAATTCACTACTGGCTTTCAACAACATACAAGACATCTTCTTTGATCGACTCTGGCCAGAGGCTTGCAATAGTAAGGCTGGAGACTCCCTCATGGATAGCGGATTCTATGCAGCGTGCACGGCCCTAATGTCAAAGACTGAGGCGCTGGAGTCTGTGGCAAACAACCTGGCGAACGTCAATACGTCGGGCTACCGTGCGCAGCGCAATCAATTCAGCAGCATCCTGGCTAATGCATCTGCCTCCGGCTCATCGCCACTGAACCTGGCGGTTAACAACTATGGAGTGCTGGGAGGGACGCGGCTGGATCTATCCCAGGGAAGTCTGCAGAAAACGGGCAACGATCTGGACTTTGCGATTGATGGCTCCGGCTTCTTCGTGGTGCAGACCACAGGAGGACGGATGTACACGCGCAGTGGAAATTTCCAGGTGTCGGCCAAAGGCCAGTTGATCACCGCAGAAGGCGATCCCGTCCTGGGCGATAAGGGCGTGATCGATGTCTCCGGCGGCAAGGTTCATGTTGGCACAGATGGAACTATTTCAGTCAACGGAGCGGTGGCTGCAAGGCTGAAGGTTGTGGATTTCGCGGCGACCACGAAATTGGCTGCTACGGGGAAGACCTACTACTCTGCCCCTGAAGAAGCAGAGATTGAGCCAAAGCAGGCGTCGGTTGAACAAGGCGTGATTGAAGCGTCGAATGTGAATCCGGTATCGACGGCGGTAGAACTGATCAATGTTCAGCGACAGGCGGAAATGATGCAGCGCGCGTTGACTCTCTTCAATAGTGATCTTGATAAGACCGCGACAGAAGATCTGCCGCGGGTGACATCTTAGGAGCTATCCATGTTTCGTTCTCTCTACACGGCGGCAAGCGGCATGAGCGCACAGCAAATGAACCTCGATAACATCGCGAACAATCTTGCGAACTCGAGTACCTCGGGATTCCGTAGCCGACGCATCCAGTTTCAGGACATGATTTATCAGAACATGGTTACGCCCGGCGCGGCAGCCACGCAGCAAACGACGCTTGCTGGCGGCCTGCAGATTGGACTCGGTACCCGTCCTGGAGTTTCCGAGGTTGTGCAGACCCAGGGGGAGTTCAGCTCCACAGGGAACACCCTCGACATGGCAATCCGAGGGGCCGGCTTCTTCCAAGTGAAGTTGCCGGATGGTCAGATGGGATACACGCGCTCCGGTTCGTTCCAAATGGATTCGCAAGGCAACGTGGTTACCGCGGAGGGAAACCCTCTGGAGCCTGCAATCACGATCCCGGCGACAGCACAGACCGTGACGATCGGATCCGATGGGACCGTGTCTATCACGCTGCCTAATCAGACGGCTGCAACACAGATTGGAACGATTCAATTGGCCACATTTGCGAACCCGGGAGGGTTGAACAGCGTAGGCAGCAACATCTTCATGCCGACTACGGCATCGGGCGATGCGATCGTTGGCGCACCCGGCGGTTCGGAAGGGTTGGGCACCCTTCAGCAGGGCATGCTGGAACAGTCGAACGTCAACGTGGTGGACGAGTTTATCAATATGATCGTCGCGCAACGGGCCTACGAATCGAACTCCAGAGTTGTTCAGGCGGCGGACCAGATGCTGCAGCAGCTCAACAGCGTTGGCAGGTAACGACCAGAACAATGTTACGACGATTCCACATTTCCGCTGCCGTGCTGGTTCTGTCGGCCACAATAACTGCCTGGGGGCAGGTGGCAATTCCGCGCCCGCAAGTCGCGGCAGCAGATATTGTCGAAGCGATGCGGAAGGGTGGTATTGCGATTCGGCCCCGGCAGGTTGTGATGCTCTCGGACATTCCAGTTCGCACGGAACACACGCCTCTACAGGCAATGAGGATCGAGCCCCAGGCAAACGAATCGTCGAGAGTGCTCATGCGGTGTGTTGATCGTGGTTCGTGCATTCCGTTCTACGTCCTGGTGAGTGGGCTTAACCGAAACGAGCAGATTGCAGGGCCGGGGATGAATGTGCCGAAGGTTCGTCTCGAGAAGGCTGTTGGCCCACTGGTGGAGAAACGTGGCAGCCGCGCCATGCTGGAGATCGTTGCTCCTGAAATGATCATTCGTATTCCAGTGATCTGTCTCCAGAGCGGACGGCAGGGAGAGCGCATCAAAGCTTCCTCGCCGGATCAAAAGAGTACGTACATGGGCGAGATCATTAGTCCCGGACTCCTGAGGGGAGCACTTTAGCGGATCAATATGAATGACAGATCCAAACTCGGGATAGTTGCGATTCTCCTGGCCTCCCTTGCTTTACCAGCAATGGCGAAGGCCAAGAAAGATAACGGACCCAACCTGCGCGCCGCTTACATTCAGAAGGTGCAGCAGTCATCGAAACCACAGTCCGCCGAAAGAACACTCGGAAGCCTGTGGAGCCCAGGAGCACCGCTCTCTGAAGTGGCGGCCGATTTCAAGGCCACGCGCCTGAACGACACAATCATTATCCAGGTCCTGGAAGCAACCACGGCTCAGAGCAACGGAAACTCTCAGCAGAATCGAACCCTGGCCTTGAATTCCGCAATCACTGGTCTGGGCGGGCACGTCAGTACGGGCGGAGTCAATCCGATCTTGGCGGCAGCATCATCACAGCAGTTGAAGGGGAATGGCCAGATCCAGGCGGACTCGCAGGTGCAAACCAGTCTTACCGGGCAGGTTGTGTCAGTTCTGCCCAATGGAAACCTCGTAGTGGAAGCACAACGACTGACATCGATTAATGGGCAACACGATACGGTGATTGTCCGAGGAGTAGTGAGGCCAGGAGATATCGGATCAAACAACCAGGTTCTCTCCACCCAATTGATGAATCTCGAAGTGGAGCTGAAGGGCAAAGGGCTTGTGACAGACGGAACGCGCGGCCCGAACGCCATTACCAGAGCATTAATGTGGCTACTCGGTTTCTGATGGAGAACAGTGTGGGCGTTAGCCTGAGATTGCGAAGAACATCGAAGAGCCGGTTGGTCAGGTTGATCCTGTGTATTCTCGCGCTCGGCTGTGTTCAGGGCTATGCCCAGGCTCAGAAGGTCATGCGGAAAGTTCTGGTGCGTGACATCGCCACCATCTCAGGAGTGCGAGAGAACCCGCTGCTGGGATACGGCCTCGTGGTCGGGTTGCACGGAACCGGCGATTCGCAGCAGACAATCTTCACGACCCAGGCACTCTCGGCCGCGATGCAGAAGTTCGGCGTGCAAGTGCCGGCAACATCGGCCCGAGTAAATAACGTTGCGGCGGTATTTGTGACGGCATCGTTGCCTCCCTTTGCCAGTCCCGGACTTTCTCTGGATGTCAACGTGTCTTCTGTTGGAGATGCCAAGAGTCTCGAAGGTGGAGTTCTCCTGATGACGGCGCTGAAGGGCGCAGACGGCCAGGTATATGCGTTGGCGCAGGGAGCACTCACACTGGGTGGATATGCAGCGGGGGGACGGGGAACTGTCAAGGTAACGAATCATGCCACGGTTGCCAGTGTTCCTAATGGGGCCGTTGTTGAGCGCGACACCACGATTGATCTAAACGCACAGAAGACATTGTCGTTCAATCTGCGAGAACCGGACTTCACCGCTGCTCGCGACATGGCAGAGGCTATCAACCTGGAACTTGGAAAGTCCGCCGCAATCGCACTGGATGGCCGCCGCGTAGATCTGGACGTCGCAAGTACTGGACTGCCTTCCGTCACGGCTCTGATCTCCCGCGTGCAGAACGTCGGCATCATTGTTCATCCACAGGCAAAGGTAGTGATGAACGAGCGCACCGGAACGATCGTGATGGGAGGAGATGTCACATTGACTCCGGTGGCTGTTTTCCACGGGAATCTGTCGATTGAGGTCACGACCAAACTTCTGGTGTCACAGCCTCCTCCGGGCTCCAAGGGCGAAACCGTTGTTGTTCCAGAGACCACGGTGAATGTGCAGGACGCACAAGCAAAGACGATCCGTATGACCGAAGGGGCGAGCGTGGATGAATTGATCAATGGACTACATGCGATTGGAGCCACAGCGCGCGATATTGTCGCGATTATTCAGGCAATCAAAGCCGCTGGCGGACTCCAGGCGCAATTGGAGGTCATGTAGCGATGAACGACATGAGCGGAATGGCTGCGAACGCGTTTTCGAGGATCGCTGAAGCAAAGGCAAACAGTGCGAGCCAGCAGGCGCTGCAAGGCAAAGGGACGGCAGATCGCAAGAAGATTGAACAGTCGGCTAGCGATTTTGAATCGATCCTGCTGACATCATGGCTGCAGGAAGCGGAAAAGTCATTCGCCACAGTTCCTGGTGGTGATGACGACGGAAACTCAGACCCGGGGAAGAGTCAGTTCCAAAGCTATGCAGTGCAGGCAGTTGCCTCGGCGCTGACGAAGGCTGGAGGGATCGGATTAGCATCAATGATCGCTTCAGGCCTCGCCAAAGCGGCGAATACACAGGCTGCGACTGAGAACGTAAGTGAAAAGCCCTAGAATCGAAACTTTCGGGTTCGAAGAAATATTTGTGCCGGATGTTAAGGTTTTTAAGAAAGCTGCCGATATAGGAGCCCACAAGACGGAGAGTCATCATGCAGATCAACGTGAACCAGATTTCCAGCAGTGAAATTGAGCTTGAGAAGAGTAGTAACGGCAAGGCGAGTGCACAGGCTGCGCCTGTAACCGTGAATGTCGAGGATCGGGCTTCACTGAAGAATGATGTTGCTGGTGTCAGTTCATTGAAGCAGCAGGCCCTTGCCATTCCAGACGTACGGCAGGCCAAGGTAGATGCATTGAAACAGCAAATCCAGTCCGGTCAGTACAAGGCTGATCCGGCGGAGACCGCAAAGGCTATGCGCGAAAACGGAATCTAAGCGGCCGTTGGTTCGTTCGCGTCGCGGTTGGACTCACGTAGCCAAATGAGTGGCGTATGCAACCAGAAGCAACGATTGAGACCGGCAGGTCCGGTCCTGAATACCTGACTTCCATCCAGTCGCTAAGCGAAGAACTCGCATATGCGACCGCCGCTATTGCTCGCGATGACATTGAAGGCCTCGAAAAGCACATTGATGCTCAGCAGTCCCTCTGCGCCCAGCTTCACACTCTCTTGAAATCTGCGAAGAAGCCACCGGCAAGTCAGGCCGCAAGAACATCGTTGAATCGCGCATTGCTATCCTTGGCTCGGAACAATCAAGTCTATTCCAAACTCCTGGTGGCATCCGGTCGCTCTCACGGGGCGTTGCTGACACTCTGCAAAGCCTACAATGACAACTCAAGCCACGCTGCTGAGCAAGTGTCAATCGCGCGTTCGCTGTCATGTGAGGTTTAGCTATGGGAACTCTTAATTCAATTATGTCGATCGCGGGAGAGGGCCTTCAGGCCTCCCAAGCTTCTCTGAATGTAACGGCGAACAATATCTCAAATAGCGACACGCCAGGGTACACCCGGGAAGTTGTGAATCTCACTGAGTCGCAGACGGTCCAGCAAGGCGGGCTGAACCTGGGGACCGGGGTGACGATGCAAGGATTTACAAGCGTCCGGGACCAGGTGCTCCAACTGCAAATCAATGACCAGATGCAGCAAGCAGGCTCTTCGCTGGCGCAATCTAACGCTCTTCAGCAGCTTGAAACCGGTTTCTCAAGCGCATCTGGCCTAGGAACCGGCCTCACTGCATTCTTTGACAGCGTGAGCCAACTGAGCACGAATCCTGCATCTTCTGCTCTGCGGCAGACCGTGATGAGCAGCGCAAGCACCGTGGTGAATGATTTCCATTCAGCGGCGATCAGTATCAGTCAGTTGCAAACCGGGCTCAATGAAACGGTCCCAAAGAGCGTGACTGAAATCAACCAGTTGAGCACGCAGATTGCGAACCTGAATGCGCAGATCATCTCTGCGGGAATGTCAGGGCAGGCACCAGGCGCGCTGGTGGACCAGCGAGACCGCCTGGTGAGTCAATTGTCGCAGCTCACAAGCTTGCAGACGACGCATACCCCCAACGGCGATACGCTCTCAACAGGCGATGGCGCACCCCTGGTAGTGGGCTCCCAGGCATTTGCTCTGACTTCGGCTACGGGGACAGATGGTCTGCAGCACGTCTATCAGGGTGGCACAGACATCACGTCCAGCCTTACCGGCGGGTCACTTGGAGGCACACTTCAGGTACGAGATGGGGAACTGCCCGCGCTTCAGACTAAACTCGACAATCTGGCGAGCCAGTTTACGTCTGCGATCAACACTGCCAATCAGGCGGGATTCGATGTGACGGGGTTGGCAGGGAAGCCGATGTTCACTACTTCCGGAACTACGGGGGCTGCGGCGAGTATCCAGTTGGCTTTGACCAGTTCTTCGCAAATCGCAGCGAGTTCGGATGGAAGCGCGGGGAGCAGCGGGAATTTGTCGAAGTTGCTTGCGGTTCAGAACACAGCTCTGGCTTCTGGGATGACGCCGGTTGATGCATACTCCGACCTTGTGTACACGGTGGGCAATGCGAGCGCACAGGCACAGACCAGCAACACCGCGACGAATGCGGCACTCAGCCAGCTTCAGGCGCAGCAGGCATCAATCTCAGGAGTTTCAGTGGACGAGGAGACGACCAACATGATCCGATACCAGCAGTCCTACCAGGCTGCGGCCAAGGTTATCTCAACCGTCGATTCTCTGTACCAGATTCTCATCTCAATGGGTTCGACAACGGCATAACTATGAGAGTGACTTCGAACTACTACGCACAGATCTTAAACTCCATCAGCGCGACGCAAAAGAGCGAGCAGACGGATATTCAGCAGCTGGCCACCTCGAAGCGCGTGAACCGTCCCTCCGACGATCCCACGGCGGCTGCGCAGGAGGTGGGAAATCTCGCCTCCACTGCGGATGCAGCGCAGTACGAGCAGAACATAAGCAGTGCGCAAAGCCTGTTGCAGTCGGCAAGTTCGGCGCTCTCGTTGGTTGTCACGGCCTTGACCTCCGCGATCACCCAGGGCGTGGAAGCCGGCAACGGGACACTGATGTCTGCTCAGATGACGCAACTGGCGTCGTCAATCAGCGGTGTGCGGGACCAGGTAATTGGGCTGGCAAACACTTCCGTGCAGGGAGTGTATCTATTCGGCGGGACGGCATCCGGGAATCCTCCGTTCCAGCTCAATGCCGCTCCGAGCACCGGCGTCAGCTACGTCGGCAACAGCAGCGTCAACTCGATACCGGTCGGAAACAATCAGTCAGTGCAATCCAACGTTCCCGGCGACCAGATATTTGCCGCCGCGACGGGAAATGTGATGCAATCCCTTACTGACCTGATCAACGCGGTACAGGCGAATTCAGCAACTGCGATTCAGACCGCGACTGCCGAAGTTCAGAGTGCGGTAAGCACGGTGAGTTTGCAACAGCAGATCTACGGGAGCGCCACGAATCAGCTCACCGCTGACAATACCTCTTTGCAGAGTGAGACCGTGTCGCTAAAGAGCCAGGAGAATAGCCTTGTGGGAGCGGACATTGCAACGATCGCAACGAACCTCACGCTTGCCCAGACATCCCAACAGGCCGCGCTTGAAGCGATGGCAAAAGTTGCTCCAATGTCGCTGTTGAATTATCTCCAGTAGCAAACAGCCGCTCTCGATGAAAATTGAAAAGGCCCGCATCCGGTGCGGGCCTTTTGCGATTCAGAAAGCGGATGCTCTCCTTATGCCG
>CAILAZ010000230.1 GCA_903832295.1 uncultured Acidobacteriota bacterium | reverse complement strand
GGCGCTGGGCACGGGAACGGGATCTGAGCTGCGCAGACCTCTCGGCATTGCAATTGTCGGCGGGCTGCTCTTCAGTCAGATGCTGACGTTGTACACCACCCCGGTTGTCTATCTCTACCTGGACAAACTGCAATTGTGGTTACAAGGCGGCAAGGTGCAGTCGCCGGATGCGGTTCTTCCCTCTCCGGGGATGTAGATAGACGATCAGTTCTCGCCCTGGGGCATTGTGGAGAATGAGTGGTAATTGCGCGGGCAAAGCAGAAGGGCGGCCGAGGCCGCCCTTTGTAGTGCGCTCTGCTCGTTAGAACGAGAAGGTCGCCTGCAGATCAAAGCGCCGGTTTGCCGAACCTGATGAGAAGGGACCACCAGCAACACCGGTTGCCTTTCCGAAGTTGCTGGACTGGACGTTTCCAATCGGAGTACCGGGGTTCCAGGTATTGAGCAGATTGCGGGCCGTTGCGGTGATTGTGAGGTTGTAGCGCCGTGTCGTGTTGGCGTTGCCAAAGAGACCGCCCATTCCTCGCCCACCTCCAAACCCGCCTCCGGGAGGTCCACCGCGTCCGCCGCCGGGACCGCCAGGGCCAGGCCCTCCTCCTTGATTCTGCGCGGTCTGGTCTGTGGCTTTCTTCATGTCCTGCCCAAAGCCAAATGTCTTGGAAAGCCGCATATTCACGGTGACACTGGCCGGCCCTTTTCCGTAGTTGACGGGGATGGGGTGTGCGCTTGCCGTGGCCGAAGTGATGTCAAAGCCGTTCACGACAATGTCGCCGGGAGCAGCAAACCTGGCGAAGGCAGGGCGCTCATTGTAAAACGTATCGCCGTTGTCGTTTCCAGTGGTGATGTTGTAAGGCGCGCCGGAGTTGGCGAGCACAAACGGGCTGAGACGAATGTGATACGCAAGTGAGAGCGTCCCGCTGAGGAAGAGGCGGTTGCGGATATCAAAGGCGGCACGACCGTAATCTTGACTCAGGTTGTACTGGTTGGAAGGGCTGCTGTTGGCACCGTTGCTGTTGCTGTTGGCGTAGCCGAGAGCGTAGAAGCCCATCAGGGAAATCTTCTGCGAAACCCTCAGCTGAAGATTAGTGATGAACTGATTCTGCCGGAAGATGGCTTCCGAGTTGTACTGGTAGATGTTGCCAACGTTCGGATTCGGACGGGTCGTGTTATCCCAGGGAGCAGACCGTGGAGCGTTGACGTTTTCAAGGATGAACTGGTGCTCGCCGCGGGTATTGAGGTAGGTGAATGAAAGCGTCCCCACCTTACTGAGTTGCTGCTCCACACTGACGGCAGTCTGCATGCTGTAGGGAGCGCGGAGATTCGAACTAAGCTGATAGATGCCCGCTGCACTTGGGTTGTTGAAACTGCAATCTGCTGTCAGCGTGGGTGAGCCGGAGCAAACGATTCCAGACGTGTAGGTGAGCTGCTGCTGCGTTTCGCCACTGAGCCGCTGCGCCTGCAGCACGTTGTCTGAGCTGAAGCGATCGTGGAAGATTCCATAGCCGAGCCGAAGGACGGTTTTAGGAGTGCTCTTCGCGCTGCCGATTCCCCAGGAGAGTCCGAGCCTGGGCGCAATGTCTGCCTTATCGCTGATGCTGGTCTGCGTTTCAAAACGCGCCCCGTAGCTGAGAGTAAGATTCGGACGCAACTTCCAATCGTCTTCGGCATAGAGTCCAGCGTCGGCAAACGAGAGCTGCGCCCGCGGCGTTCCGGAACCAAGCAACGAGTTCACAGAGTACTGAGAAGCTACACCTGCCAGATAGTCAGCCTGCGAGTTGAAGGTAAGAATGCCGTTGAAGTTCGTATCGGAGAAGTTTGTATCCTGGGAGATGCGAAGGCGTCCTCCGAACTTCACGAAGTGCTTCCCCACCGACCAGGAAGTGTAGTTCTGCAATTCGTATCTATTTATGTGATCCCAGGTATGCCCAATCGTGCTGCCGCCGGTGTTGTACTCGCCAAGCACGTTGATCGCGGGAGCGTCTGGGTTGTTTGCGACCTGCGAGTTCGAGTCATGAATGTACTGGAAGCGAGTTTCGTTGACCATATGTGAGCTCAGCACCTGCGTGTCACTTACCTGCAACTGGCTCTGCGTCTGATGCTCACTGAAAGCTCGCTGCTCGAGCGTCGTGCCCCCGATTCCCTGGTTCTGCTCGTCGTTTTTGAGGAATTGGAAACGGGCAGTGAGTGTATTGGTAGGTGTCACCTGCCAGTCGATTCGTGGACTGAGATTCGTGCGGGTACGTGGCGCCAGCACGGCGGCAGAGTAGTTCAGCGTGGGAGCATCGATTGCGGAAGTCTCATTGATATTGCGGCGCTCACCGTTGAAAAACACTGAGACCTTCTTGCTTAGAGCACCGCTGATATTGCCGGTGTACATCTCAGAGTGATAGGGAGGAACGGTGGTATGAACGTAGGGATTGCGCGAATTGAAGATGGAGTTGTTCTCGTTAAACATCACTTGCCCGTGCCACTTGTCTGAGCCAGGCTTGGTGAAGACTTCGACGCGTCCAAAACCGGGGCGGTCGTATTCTGCGGAGAACGGATTTTGATTGATACGGACTTCGCGGATGGAGGACTTCGGGGGAAGCGTTCCATTGGAGAAGCCGTCGATATAGATCTGTCCGCCATTGGGGCCGGCGGAGGGGCCAGCGAGAGCGAGAAGATCCTGCTCCAACTGATCAGGATCATCGGAGAGAGCTTCGAGGTCCTTCGCTTTGAGCACGGTGGCACTGGCGTTGTCGGCAGGACTCACGTCCACCGTGGTGCCTTCGCTCTGAACGGTAACTTGCTCCTGCTTCACGGCGATTCCGAAGCTGATGTCGAGTTCCTGTCCCTGGCCTGCGGGAATGATCACGTTCGGCATGGTATAAGGCGTAAAGCCAGTGGCGGTTGCACTCACAGTGGCATCGCCCGTTGCAAGGCCGCGCAGATAGTAGTTGCCCTGTTTGTCGCTTACGGTCTTCACGCTCTGGCCATCGGCGGAAGTGACAGAAACTACCGCGCCAACAACCACGGCGCCAGAGGGGTCAGTGACCTGGCCGTGCAGGCTGCCCGAGTTCTTGACAGTCTGGCCGAGCAAGGAAGATGCAAGTCCAGCTAGTAGTACGAGAAGATACAAAGTACGTCGATTCATAGCCAATTTCATAACTCCAGAAGTAGTTCACAAAATCTGTTTTACTGCTGATCACCGCCAGGAGCGCTGGCGAGCGACCAAGGTGTCAGCAGCGACTCCGCGCCCTTGGAACGGAGAAGCTCGTCCACACCGGCGAGCAGAGTGATGACAACCGGGGGTTGAGCCGCCGAACCTTCCGTGCTGACGATCATGATGGCGTCGCCCTTCTGCAGTTCCGCGAGAGAAGCAGACGGAAGTCGTCCCAAGATCTGGTTGAGGTCTCCGCTGCGAGCAGGAACACCGGAAGGTGCGGCGGGAGGCGTAATTCCCTTCATGCGCATCGCCAAGCCGAGTGCCAGTTGGGCGGGGAGTTTCTTCATTTGCGAATCAGACGTTACCTGTACTACCACCGACTTCTTTGTTGCGAGGTCCTGAACGGTCAGCGAGTGCTGAACCTGGTCAATTGCTGTAACCAACCCCGAGATGTTGCGGAAAGTTCCTGCTACGATCTCTTCTGCCACAATCTGGCTACCGTCTTCGTTCTTGTTTCCCTTGGCGCGAAGTTGGTCACCGGGATGAATGTCCGGGAGAGTTGCAGAGACAGCATCCTGCCACCTGATGGAGTTCGCGGCATAGCGCTTGCATGTAGTCTTGGGCGTGGTGGAAACAACCACCGTTCGATTGCCGACCGCGAGGACCACACTACCCGCGTTTGTGTCCACCTGCTTCACCATTCCGCCAATGCTCCGCCTCTGCCAGTCCTGGAGTTCCTGCTGTTGGAGCTGTGCGATGTCTTGTTGCTTCATGACGATGACAGCAGAAGCATTCAACGTGGCACTATCATCAGCCAGCTTGCCGCGAACCAGCACACGGTCTTTAACTTGAAGATCGGTGGACTGGATCAGCGTAGCTTCCTTCAAATCTGTCTTGCCGGGAGGAAGGCGCAGAATGCGGGCACCAGGCTGAATTCTGATTGTGACCTCCGTTCCCTGGTCTGTAGTAAGCGTCAGAATGTCACCCGCGACTTTCAGAATGGCGCCAAGTTGCTTGACTGTGGCTGCCGCCGGGGCCGTCACCGAGGGGGCTTGCCCGAAGGCAAAAGAAGAGATGCCCAGCAGCAGTGTCCATGTGAAGCGCCGTATGGGTTTCATTTTCATAACGAATTCTCCTACCAAGCGATAATCCAGAACTGCACCTAAGTTCTTTGTACCGCAGCACAAAGGCGAGGAATGTTGCGTTTTGTTTCTTTCCGTAAAGTTGCTGCAAGGGGCGTGCCCTGACCTGAAGAGAACTGTCGGCCAAAGCTCAGCTGTTCTACTCAATTTACCGCGCCGCAACAAACATCCGGAGGCCTTAGCTCATCTCAGGCTATGTGAGCCAGCAACGACTTTGGAAGGTATGGCACTGGGCCGCTGTGTGTATTGCGCTGTGGGTTGGGACGCAAATTGTCCCGGCACGAGCAGTCCGTCCGCAAGGTGCATCAAAACAGGAGGGTTACAAACCACCGGCACAAAAAGGTGAAACCAGCACGCGCACTCCAGCAGGCACTCCTCCCGAGGTGGAACGAATGCTGGATGCATACGTCGGACAGAAGGTCACCTCCGTGGAACTGGCAGGGCGCCCAGAACTAGACGCTAAAGACCTGCTTCCACTGCTGGCACAGAAGGCAGGTGAGCCGTTTGATCGCAACAGAGTAACCCAAACGGTAGGCGCGCTGAAGGCCACTGGCAAATTCCAGGATGTACAACTCAGCGTGGTGCCTGATGTGGACGGAGTACGAGTTCTGCTGATACTCCAGCCCGGTCTGTATTTCGGAATCTATGAGTTCTCTGGAGCAAAATCATTTCCACACTCCCGACTACTGCAAATCGCAAATTATCCACCGGAGGGTCCATATAACGAGGGCGACCTGGCGAGAGCACGGGAAGCGCTGACTCAGTTCTTCCAGAGAGTCGGGTACTTCCAAGCCTCGGTGTCGCCTCACATCCAACCGGACGCCCCGCACGGAATTGTGAACGTGCAATTCGCGATCGAACTCGGGCGCAGAGCAAGATTCGGCACAGTGAGCATTACTGGGCCTTCAGCCGAACGCGCTGCTCAACTTCAGGCCAAGCTGAAATCGATCAGTGCGCGTATTCGCAATTCGGCAATTCGCGAGGGCAAAACCTACTCGCTGAAATCAATACAGAATGCAGCAACCTACATGCAGAGCGCTCTCTTTAAACAGGACTTTCTTGGTGCTCAGGTGCAGATGGTGGGAGCGGAGTATGATCCCGCGACGAACAGGGCGAACATAGCGTTCCGCGTTGCAGAAGGACCGAGGGTGCGGGTCCAGGTAGAGGGTGCCCATGTCTGGAAGGCAACGCAGAAGAAGATTCTGCCGGTGTACCAGCAGGTCGGAATCGACGATGAGCTTGTGCAGGAGGGGCGCAAGAACCTGATCTCACACTTCCAGGCAAAGGGATACTTCGACGCCGTAGTTGATGCCGAGGTTGCGAAGCGGAGCACAGGTGAGACTATCGTTTACAAGATTCTCAAGGGTCCAAAACACAAAGTTTCCAGCGTCTCGATCGACGGAAACAATGTGCTTGGCGACGATCAGTTGTTTGCTCACGTCGGCATTGTGAAGGCGAAGTTTCTATCTCGTGGGGCCTTTAGCGAGAAGCTGTTGCGCTCAAGCGCGAAGAACCTGGAAGCAACATACAGGGCAGAGGGCTTCAGCACAGTCAAGGTGACGCCACGCGTGGAGGGGCGAGGCGGCAATGTGGATGTAACCTTCCAGGTGAATGAGGGACCACGGGACGTGGTGCGTGAACTGCGCATTGTGGGCAATGACACGATGCGGCTCCCACAGCTGGCGCCAAAAGGTCTGAAGTTGAAGGTCGATCAGCCTTACTCGCAGACTAGCGCAGATGAAGACCGCAGAAACATCACAGTGAAGTACCTCGAGAGTGGGTATCTTACCTCGTCATTCCGCGAAACGGTACGGAGCGAGCAGGGCGACAAACATAGCCTCATCGTGACCTACGAAATTCGCGAAGGGCCGCAAGTCACGACATCGAGCGTGATCACTCTGGGCCGCAATCATACGCAACAGCAGTTCGTTGATCGTGCTTCGAAGTTCACGCTGCATGCGCCGCTGACCACAAGCGACATGCTGACAGCAGAATCACGCTTGTACGCTCCGGGAATATTCGACTGGGCTGAGGTGACGCCCAGAAGGCAGATCACCACGCAAAGCCAGGAAGATGTCCTGGTGAAGCTCCACGAGGCAAGGCGCAGCAAACTGACCTATGGATTTGGTTTCGAAGTAATTAACCGCGGGGGGAGCCTGCCGAGCGGGACGGTAGCTGTTCCCGGGTTGCCGCCAGTAGGCGTGGGATCCAACTTCAAGACCAGCCAGAAGACATTCTGGGGACCACGGGGCTCTGTTGAATACACACGCAGGAACATGTTCGGGCTGGCGGAGACGCTCACATTCGGATCCCTTGCAGGCAGGCTGGTGCAGCGTGTGACGGCAAACTTCCAGAATCCGAGTTTCCGTGGCACAAGCTGGACCAGCGATCTGAATGCGAGCTTCGAACACAACAGCCAGAATCCAATCTATACCGACAGGATCGTGCAGAGTGGATTGCAATTCCAGAAGACGCTGGATCACAAGAAGACTCAGAACCTCTACTTGCGTTATAGCTACAGCGACACTCAGATTACAAATCTCCTGATCCCTGACCTTGTGCCTGCAAACGATCTGAGCGTGCGGCTCTCCACCCTCTCGGCAACTCACTCGCGCGACACCCGCGACAATTCGCTGGATGCAACCCGTGGAATCTATCAGAGCTTTGAAGTTGATCTGAATCCTGAGGCGCTTGGATCGAGCGTGAGCTTTGCGAAGGTGCTTGCCCAACTGGCGCACTACCGGAAGCTGTCGAACGTCATCTGGGCAAACAGCGCGCGCGTTGGGCTGGACTCGGCGTTTGCTGGGAGTCACGTCCCGCTGTCTCAGGAGTTCTTCTCCGGTGGAGGCAGCACAATCCGCGGTTTTCCTCTGAACGGAGCCGGTCCGCAGCGAAGTGTTCTTGCCTGCGGCGATCCAGTTGCGCATACGAACTGCTCCCAGATCACGGTGCCTGAAGGCGGACGCCAGCTGTTCATCGTGAACTCAGAATTCCGTATCCCACTTCCCGTCCGTAAAGGGCTGGGAATTGTTGCGTTCTACGATGGGGGCAACGTCTTCCGGACAATTGGATTCCACGGTGAATACACCAATACCCTGGGCGGCGGCTTGCGATATGCAACACCGCTGGGTCCGGTGAGAATCGATATTGGCCACAACCTGAACTCACCCCGCGGGGTGAGTGCAACTCAGCTGTTCATCACACTAGGACAAGCATTTTGAGCGCACTTCCAAACCTTCCCCCGAAACCCGATTCGCCGCGGCTGGTTCCCCGCAGACGATGGGTTCCTCTTTGGCAACGCGTCGCGTTGTACGTATTGGCAATTGCGGCGACCCTGACTGCGCTCCTTACTGCAGGCGTCATCAGTCTGCTACACAGCCAGAAACTGCACCAGTATGTGCTCGCGGAAGTTCGGCAGCGTACGAGCGAGGCGCTCGGCGTTCCAGTGGAAGTGCAGAACTTTGAACTCTCCTTCGACGGATTGAGCCCGACGGTTGATCTCTATGGAGTGGTCGTTCACGGTGCTGCACCATTCCATGATGCGCCACTGTTGCAGCTAGAACACGGAAAGATCGGCGTGCGCGTGGTCTCGCTATTCCGCAGAGCGTGGTACCTCGACCAGGTTACTGTTCACCATGTGATTGTGCAGGTAAGGGTGGACGCGGAAGGCAACAGTAATCTGCCGAAGCCAAAGCAGAGCCAGTCGCAATCGAGGGGCATGCAACCGCTCTTCGACCTGGCGATCCACCACGCACTGCTTGACGGAGGAGAGTTGTACTACAACGACCGCAAGCTCTCGCTCGATGCAGATATGCAAGGTCTAATGCTCAATGCGGCTTTTGATTCGGCGCGCCAAGCCTACGGCGGGCAGGTTGGGTATTCGGCTGGCCACCTGAAGGCAAACGGAGTAGCGCAAATCTCCCATGCGCTCAGCGCGACGTTTCAGATTACTGCATCACATCTCGAATTGCGGGAGGCCGAACTGCGCAGCGGAAAGTCAGTGGTCAAGCTCAGCGCAAGCGTGGACGACTTCGACAATCCAAGGGGGTCGGCGGTTTACCACGCCTCACTGGACACCACCGAACTTCGCCAGTTAATAGCCGGCACGGAGCTGGCTTCAGGAGTTCTAAGACTGGACGGCCATGCCGAGTACCTGCCAAGCCCGCAACGCACAGCCTTGGAATCTACCACCCTGCACGGAACACTGCGCAGCGACAGCCTGGAGTTCCGAACACCAGATCTGCGCATAGGGGCAAACGCGATTCGGTCGTCCTACTCACTCGTGAACGGGGACGCAGAGGTGCACTCACTCGCAGCATCCCTGCTCGGCGGCACGGTAAATGGGCACGCCGAGATACGCCATCTGTCTGGAGAGCAACAGGGCGTGGCGCACATTAACGTAAGTGGAGTTTCGCTGGCCAGATTGAAGCAACTTGCAAAGTCCAGCGCCACCAGCGGCGTCACGCTTGCGGGTACCATGCAGGGCTCGAGCGATGCCAGGTGGAAGGGGGCACTGCGCAATCTGTTGGCGACAGCAGATGTGACACTCGACGCAGCGGTTGGACCGGCACAATCAAATGGCGCATCCGTCCCAGTCGTAGGCGAGATCCACGGCAGTTTCGAAAGTAGCACTCAGCAACTCAGCTTGCGGCAGAGCTCGCTACGTGCTGGACGGACTCTCCTGACTCTCAACGGCACTACCGGACAGAGTTCACAAATGCACGTTGAATTGAAGGCAGCAGACCTGCATGAAGTGGAGGTGCTTGCTTCACTCTTCAGCACGCCTGGAAAGCCCCTCGACCTGCATGGAACTGCGGACTTCGAAGGCACGGTGGTTGGCCCCGCTTCAATGCCCAGGTTCTCAGGGGAGCTTCGTGGTTCAACTCTGCAAGTGCGGGGGACTTCATGGAAGTCACTGCACGCGCACCTCGAGATAAGCCCAGCAGCGGCAAGTATAAGTAGTGGGGAAGTTGTGCCGCTCTCTACGAGCGGCGAAGCACGGGGAGAGATGCGATTTCACGGCAGTACGGTCTTGGATCACTGGCGATTCCAGGACAATAACAAGTTCCAGGGTGAACTCTTTGCTCGCGGACTGGATATTTCGCAACTGGCGCGCCTGGGCGGCGAAGCCACCGCTGTCAGCGGAGTTCTAAATGCCAATATACAGGTGCATGGAACGCCGCAGGCGCCCATCGGAGAGGGCCACGTCGAGGTGTTACACGCCACGGTTGCAGGGGAGACGATCCAGTCGGCGTCACTACAACTGCAAGCGACAGGAGACGCTGCCCACGCCAACCTGAAGGTCACGATGCCTGCCGGAGTCACATCGGCCGTGGTCACCTACTCGCCGAAGACTCACCTCTATGAGGCCCAATTGGAGACACGCAACTTTAAGCTCGACCAATTGCAATCCATAAAAGGGCACGGCCTCTCAATTTCTGGAGCCATGGACCTGATCGCGAGTGGGCGGGGCTCTCTCGATGATCCTCAGTTAACAGCTGACCTCGAGATTCCACAGTTGCACGCAAATGGACAGAGCCTCGACCGGATTGCAATCAAAGCTCTGGTGGAGAAGCACCTGGCGACATTGACGCTGGATACGCGCGCTGCCGGTGCAAGCGTCCACGGGCAGGCGGAGGTGAAGCTTACGGGCGATTACGAAGCAAATGCGGTGCTGGATACGCAGGTCATCCAGTTGCAACCGCTGGTGGCGGCGTACGCGCCGTCCCTGGCGGAGAACATCACTGGACACACGGAATTGCACGCCACTGTGAAAGGACCTCTGAAACATCGCGAGCTTATGGGGGTACACATCGTAGTCCCGGAGGTAAACGCCCGCTATCAGAACTCGATTGAACTTGCGACTTCTAATCCCATCCATACCGATTATGCGAACGGGGTACTGACGGTGCAGCGCTCGGGGGTAAAGGGAACGGGGACGGACTTGCAGTTTCAGGGCTCTCTTCCACTACTGGACCGTACAAAACCTGTAGCACTCCTGCTGCTTGGCTCGGTGGATCTGCGAGTAGCGCAACTGTTCACGCCAGATTTGACCAGTACGGGACAATTGCGCTTTGATATCAACTCGTTCGGTGCACGCAGCGATCCGAATATCCAAGGCGTCGTTCAGATTGTGAACGCCAACATCGCAATTGCTGACATGCCGCTTGGGCTGGCCAATGGGAATGGGACGCTCACGCTGACGCGTGATCGACTGAGCATTACGGAATTTGCAGGTACAGTCGGCGGTGGTCGTGTCACGGCGAGAGGCGGAGTCGTGTACCATCCGTCCCTGCAATTCGACATTGCATTGAACGGGCAAGC
>CAILAZ010000229.1 GCA_903832295.1 uncultured Acidobacteriota bacterium | reverse complement strand
ATTGGGGGCACATGTGGTCCCTTGTCTATGCCCAGAACATCGCGTTCAATGTAAATCCCGCTCTGCGTCGTGTCTGGCCCTGGGTTGCCATCGGGCATTTCTGGTCACTTGCCATTGAAGAGCAGTTCTACATGCTGTGGCCGCTTACGTTGTGGCTGGTCCGCGACCGGCGCATGATGATGCGCCTGTGCCTGACAGGCGTGGTGGTGGCAAACCTGTTGCGTCTGGCAGTGTGGCACTGGATGCCCGCAAACGTTGCGTATGAAGTGGTCTATGCCCAACTGCCGACCCATATGGACGGCCTTTTGCTGGGAGCCTTTGCGGTGCTTGCCATTCGCGAGTACTCCGTGGAAGAAGTGCTGCGCCGCATGCGGGTTCCTTTTGCAGCCGCAACCGCGGTGATGATGGCGGTGTTCATTACCGCTGGCGGCCCCTTCAACGACAGCTACCAGATGGCAACGATCGGGTACTCTGCGGTTGCAATTGTATTTACCGGATTGCTGCTGGGAGCGCTCATTCCCGGAAGCTTGCTCAATCGTTTCTTCAGCCTCAGTGTTCTGCGTTTCTGCGGACGCTACAGCTACGGAATGTACGTTTACCACTACCTGTTCAATCCAGCGGTTCTTTCCCTGAGGACATGGCTGGAGACACGGCTGCACAACCGCCTTCTCGGCGGCTTCCTGGCTGCGGGAACTATCTTTGTGTTGACCATCATTGCTTCGGTGGCAAGCTACCACCTGTTTGAAGCAAGGTTCCTTGATTTGAAGGACAGACTGGCTCCGTCCTCTGGAGCGTTGGATGGGGTGCATGTAAGAACTGGTTCCGCGGAGGCCGTATTGCCTTAAGGTCCGGCTGGAGAACTTAGCTAATCGCTCGCTTGGGGCGGGCAACCAGCCACTTTGCCGGTGCGCTCACGCCGTCCACAAACCGTCCTTCGTCCATCGATTCCAGTGCCACTGCATCGCCGAATGGCCAGCCTCTCGGAAGGTCACGTTCGCCGCGGGATACTCCGCTGACAATCGCACAGTCATGGGTAACGCTGAAGTGTTGCACAATCTCGTCATCGGAGCGCGCTACGGCGAATCCGTGCAACTCCACGATCAGCACCGCATGGCTGAATATGCCGCGCTCCGGGAGGAGCAGCATATCGAACTCGCCGCCTTCGCAATCCATGATGAGGACATCCGCCTGCTGCATCACGTTGACAAGTTCCGAAGCCGTACAGGTTCCACGGACGTCGATGTTGTTGCAATGATTCATCCCGGCAAGAATGCTCTGTCGTCCGCGCTGTACGCCTGACATCTCGTAGGCAATCACGTTGCACGCGGGCAATTGGCGCGCGAATCCCACGGCATAGAAGCCTTCCGCCGCGCCCACGTCCACGATGCAACGGGGTGATGCTGCAATCACAGACTCCATTGCGGCATCCAACTCTTTTTCGTAGGTCCCAAGCAATTTCGAAGCAGAATCAGGCCGGGCGATCAGCCGCGGGTACTTCATTCCAGCAAATGGACCTTGGGCTACGCGCCACTTTACCCACTCACCAATCTGACGCGTGCGACGATCCCCGAGGTCAAAGGAACTCTTGGCCTGGCGCATGCTCAGATAGAGCGAGGGTAGCTTTTCGGCGAATACAGAAATTAGGTCCATGCCTGTACTATTCACGATTTAGATATTTTCAGCAAGCCTGCTGTTCCCACTCCCAATACCATCATGGTCCCACCGACTGAAAGGTAGTATCGGGTGCTCCAAGTCAGGCGAGACGCTGCGGCGGATCTCGTCAAATTGCTGCTGGTTCCGTGGCAATCTGGGCACCCACTTCAGGTGGCAACGGCTGCTGGCTGCGGCCCAGATACCTGCGCAATCTGAATATCAGGTAAATGCACGCAAACCCAAAGAAGTCCACCTCAGTCATGTTGAAGGAGTCAAAAAGCCCTCCCGCTGACCAGGCCGAGAGCATTCGGTCCACGAGCAGGCCGATCCCGATCGCTGAGAGGAAGCGCATGTTCGTATCGCTTCGGGGGAAGAAGACGAAGCGCGTGGCGATCTGGAAGCACCAGTAAAGCAGGGCAAGCAAGCCGACAATTCCCAACTCACCCGCGATGGCCCGATAGGAGCTATGTCCTAGTCCAATGATCGTCACGTTCATCCGGAGGTATCTTCCGTAATTCCCTGGCCCTGCTCCGAGGAAGAGTTCGGTAGGAGCTCCAGCCATGTAATGAATGAGTGCGGTCTGATCGTGAGCGCGGTCCCGATACGAACCCGATGCCCGCAAATCGGAATTCCAGATTTCCGTGATCCTCTCGCGTGAAGTCTCGTCCCAGCGCTGCCAGGTGAAATAGGTTGCGGTGCCTCCCAGCAAAATCACCACGAGCGTGGAAATCAGAACGCGATCACGCCACCGTGGGACAGTAAAGATCAACACCACGGTTGAGCAAACCAGACCTCCAATCAATCCGATCAGGTCAGATCGCGATGTGCTCAGATAAACATCCGCTGCCAGCAGTACGCAGATGGCTCCTACCGGCAGTCTCCATCGCCGGTTCAGGAAGGGCATGATTGCCAATAACAGGAACATTCCCGCCGAGATAATTCCAGCGTATGAGGCTTTGAACGTTCCCATGAACCAGCTCTGAACTGAGAATTCGTTGATTTCGATTTCAACGCCACCGTATGTGTCCGAGGCGTCGAGCGGAATGATTCCTCTCAGGTGAAGCAGCAGAGCAATGCCGTAGATCGCCAAACCAACGATGAGAGGTTTGAACATCGATTTCACGGACCCGGTCCGGATGCGAACCGTGGAAAACACCATCGCAACCAGGGGGAACTGAAGGTAACGGAACATGCAGAAGAAATAGAAACGCCACGGGCCGGGTTCAATCGCCCAGTTCGTGAGGGCGGAGACAAATGCCATAACCGCGATCAACAGCATCGCGCCGAATCCGGGTGTCGTTCCCATGAGCACATTCAAGTTGCTCGCCACGGGAGGCATGAAGAGCAATGCATAAACCACCAGCGCGATGTCGAACGCGAAAATTCCGCCTGAGGCAGAATTTCCCAAGTGTGCCAGCGAGATAGTGAGCAGGGAAGTTACCAGCAGAAAGCTGAGAGCCTCCTGGTCCGTTTTCGCCGTTATGATCCGGTAGAAGAGGAGGAATGCGGTCACATAAGTGACAATCGTTAACAGCATTGAGTTACCCCTTCCCCATTTTTTTGCAATACCACCTCGCGATACACATTCACCAACCGGGCCAAGATCACCCTTGAGTCAAATTCTGCAGCCACGTGTTCCTGCGCTGCGCTTCGCATCTGTTCTGCGGTCTCTTTATCCATAGAGAGAACTCGCTCAAGGGCAGCCAGCAGCGCCATGGGCTGTCCGGGCTCAACCAGGAAGCCAGTTCTTCCATCGACGATCAGTTCTTCAATTCCCGTCTTTTGCGATCCTATCACCAGCGCACGGCTCGCGCTTGCCTCAACCACAGTGTAGCCGAATGGTTCAATGCGCGAGGGAAAGCAGCAAACTCCGGCATCCCGATAGACGGCTGCCAGAGTCTCTCGGGCAACCGACCCATGGGCCGTGATGTAGTCTGGCAGTCTCGCCGCTCCCCAGCGTTTACGCACAAAGCGTGTGAACTCTCCCCCTGACCGGCCAAACAGATGAAGCTGCCCGCTCCACCGCCCATGCTGCCGCAATTGCTCAACTGCCTCGATCAGATCGAAAATCCCTTTCACCCGTGTGTGCGAACCGGCAAACACGATGTCGCCGGCGCCGATCCCTGGGGCCGGCGCGGCAACCCTGGCGGCGTCAGCCCACACGCGGGTTTCGATGCTGTTATAGACCGTGGTTACTTGTGCGTGTGCCGGCAATCTGCTCGTCACTGCGGTACGCAGATGCCCCGCCACCAGCGTAATGCGATCAGCAGCCAGCAACTCTTCGGTTTCAAGGCGTCGCTGTAACCT
>CAILAZ010000228.1 GCA_903832295.1 uncultured Acidobacteriota bacterium | reverse complement strand
GTGTAAACCTGCTTGGCGTAAGTGTCACGGTTCTTCCAGAGATCGATCTGGGCAAGGGTCTGGTTGGAGAAGCTGTTGGACATGACGAAGCTGGGGTGTCCGGTGGCGCAGCCAAGGTTTACGAGGCGGCCTTCGGCAAGCAGGAAGATGGAGTGGCCGTCAGGGAAGGTGTACATATCCACCTGGGGCTTGATGTTGGTGCGGACGACGCCGGGAGCGTTGTTGAGGCGATCGACTTCGATTTCGTTATCGAAGTGTCCAATGTTGCAGACGATGGCCTGATCTTTCATCTTCTCCATGTGCTCAAGGCGGATGATGTCCACGTTGCCGGTGGTGGTGACGTAGATGTCGCCGGTGCCGAGGGTGTCTTCGACGGTGGTGACCTGATATCCGGCCATGGCAGCCTGGAGGGCGTTGATGGGATCGACCTCAGTGACGATGACGCGGGCGCCGAGGCCGCGGAGCGACTGGGCGCTTCCCTTGCCTACGTCGCCGTGTCCGCAGATGACGGCGACCTTGCCGGCAACCATGACGTCGGTGGCGCGCTTGATGCCGTCGGCGAGAGACTCGCGGCAGCCGTAGAGATTATCGAACTTGGACTTGGTAACCGAATCATTGACGTTGATGGCGGGGATAAGGAGTTTGCCCTCTTCCATCATGCGATAGAGGCGGTGGACTCCGGTGGTGGTTTCCTCGGAGACGCCGCGCCATGCGGCTACAACCTCATGCCAGTGGTGGGGAGTTTCGGCGTAAATCTTCTTGAGCAGATCCTTGATGACCTTCTCTTCGTGCGACTCAGAGGCGGTGTTGACCCAGTCCGAACCGTTCTCAAGCTCATAGCCTTTGTGGATGAGGAGGGTGACGTCGCCACCGTCATCGACGACGAGTTCGGGGCCTTTGCCGTCAGGATGGGCAAGGGCGCGGTAGGTGCAATCCCAATACTCTTCGAGGGACTCACCCTTCCAGGCGAATACGGGGACGCCGGTGACGGCAATGGCGGCGGCGGCGTGGTCCTGGGTGGAGAAGATGTTGCAGCTTGCCCAGCGGACAGAGGCTCCGAGTTCGGCGAGAGTCTCAATGAGCACGGCGGTCTGGATGGTCATGTGGAGCGAGCCGGTGATGCGCACGCCGTTGAGCGGCTTCTCGGCGGAATACTTGCGGCGGATGGACATGAGGCCGGGCATTTCGGATTCCGCGATGGTGATTTCCTTGCGTCCCCACTCGGCAAGCGAGAGGTCGGCAACTTTGTAGTCGGTGAGAACGGGTGTGAGCTGGGATACCAAGGAAAATCCTCCGGGATGGCGGCCATTGCGGCCACTGACAGTGTGTTGATTATAGCCGCTGGGAGCGGGTTGGGGTAGGGCCGCGACATTACTCATGGGGTGCGGTGGAGATGGAGAAGGGGCGGGCCTCCGGCGCGGAGGCCCAGGACTTGTTGGGCTGGTCGGACATGAGGAAGCGGAGTTCGCCGCCGGCGGTGATTTCCTGATGGAGGATATAGCTGCGGGTTAAGGGCTGGCCGTTGAGGAGGACCGAGGAGACGTAGCGATTGCGGTCACTGAGGTTGACGGCGACGATGCGGAAGGTTTTGGCGTTGGGAAGGTGGAGGGTGGCCTGCTCGACGAAGGGGCGGCCGATGACGTACTGGTTGGAGGCAGGGGCAACCGGGTAGAAGCCGAGCGAGGTGAAGACGAGCCAGGCGGACATCTGGCCGAGATCGTCGTTGCCGACGAGACCCTCAGGAGTGGGCTTGTACTGGCTATCGACAATCTGCTTGAGGCGCTCCTGGGTTCGCCAGGGCTGGCCGGCATAGTTGTAGAGATAGGCGAGGTGGTGGCTGGGCTCGTTGCCGTGAACGTACTGGCCGATCATTCCGGCGATGTCTTCGACATCGGCGTACTGCTTTGGATCGACGTGGGCCTCAAACATCGCATCGAGCTTGGAGACGAGCTGGCGGTCGCCTCCGAGGAGGGCAATGAGCCCGGCTTCGTCCTGCGGCTGATACCAGGAATACTGCCAGGAGTTGCCCTCGGTGAAGCCGCTGTCGGCTCCGGCGCGGGCAGGGTCGAAGGGCTCGCGGAAGGTGCCGTCGGCGCGGCGGGGACGGACGAATCCGGTGGCGGGATCGAAGACGTTGCGCCAGTTCCCTGCCCTCTTGTCGAAGGCGGCGGCGAGGTCGAGGCGACCCATGGCACGGGCCATGCGGGCGATGGTCCAGTCGTCATAGGCGTACTCGACGGTTTTGGAGGCGGCTTCGCCATCATGATCGACGGGGACGTAGCCGAGGTTCATGTAATCGCCAAGGTGTCCGTAGGGAGCATAGGTGGCGCTGGCAACCATGGCGTCGAGGGCCTCGGCGGGATCGAAGCCTGGGATGCCTTTGAGGTAGGCATCGGCGATCTCAGGGACGGCGTGGTAGCCGATCATGCACCAGGTTTCCTGACCTTGAAATTGCCAGACGGGGAGGATTCCAAAGGGGCTCTGCTGGCGGGAGGCGACGAGGGAGCGAACGACGTCGGCGGTGCGCTGAGGAGGCTGGATGAGCGTCATGAGAGGCTGCTCGGCGCGGTAGGTGTCCCACAGAGAGAAGGTGGAGACGAAGTTGAAGCCGGTGGCCTTGTGGGACTGATTGTCGGGACCGCGATAGCTGCCATCGACGTCCATGGAGAGGCTGGGAGCCTGGAGAGCGTGGTAGAGGGCAGTGTAGAGATTTTTGGTGGTGGCGGGGTCGGCGTGGAGGTCGAGGACGGAGAGCGCCTGCTGCCATGAGTCGCGGACGCGGGCGTGGATGGCGTCGAAGTCAAAGCCGGGAGCTTCGGCGTCAAGGTTGGCGATGGCAAGGTCTTCACTGGTGGGCGAGAGGGCGACCTTGACGACGAGAGGAGCGGCGAGGGGAGCAAAGTCAAAGACGGCAACGAGGCCGCGCCCGGCGATGGCCCGGGCGTCCGCGGGAGAGGTGACGGGCGGGGCGAAACCTTTGTACTCCTGGGGCAGGGGCTCGCGGTTGTGGAACTGATGGGCGGCGAGAGGCTGGGAGAAGCGCATGGCGAAGTAGAGCTGGCGGGCAGGCGCCCAGCCGCGAGTTTCGCGCATGCCGGTGATGGTGCCATCAGGACGGATGCGGAGAGAGGACCAGAGAACCTTGCCGGGATAGTTGTAGATGGAGGAGCGCAGGTCCATGAGGATGTGGGCGGGAGCTCCGGAGGGGAAGGTGTAGCGGTGGAGTCCGACGCGGGGAGTGGCGGTGAGTTCGGCGCGGACATTGTAGTCATCGAGGGTGACGGCGTAGTAGCCGGGTTCGGCTTTTTCCGTGGCGTGGTGGAAGCGGGAGCGGTAGCCGGAGAGAGGCTGCGAGATTTCGCCGGGCTCAAGGCGCACGTCTCCGGAGATGGGCTGGATGAGGAAATCGCCGAGGTCGGAGTGTCCAGTGCCGGAGAAATGGGTGTGGGAGAAGCCGAGGATGGTGGTGTCTTCGTAGCGGTATCCGGCAGCCCATTTGTAGCTCTGCTTGAAGTGGCGGATCTGGGTGTCCGGACTGAGCTGAACCATTCCGAAGGGAGAGGTGGCTCCGGGAAAGGTGTGTCCATCTTCGCCGGTTCCGATGAAGGGATCGACCGAGGCGAGGGGCGACTGGGCGGCGGCGAAGACGGAGGCGAGCAGGAGGCAGATCAGTGTGAGGCGCACAGTGTGGAATCGTAAACCATGCAGATGAGTTTTGGACCTCCCTCTGGAAAAGAACCGACGAACAGCCGGTAGCTATCAGGGGGTGGGTTTGAGGATGACTCCGACGCCGCGGGTGCCGGAGATGGCTACGGTGAATGGAGCTTCGAGGCGAAGGTGGCGGACAGAGCCGAACTGCTGGATTGCGGGCTGCTGGGCGAGCCAAGCCCAATCAACGACGCCTTCGCCGAGGTCGGGATTGATGGTGAAGTAGGCAATGCGGAAGGCGGTGAGGTTCTGGAAGAAGTGGCTGCCTTGGGAGGGGGTGACGCGGAAGTCGCGGAAGCCGGCTTCGACGATGACCCGGGCTCCGGAAACCTGATCCCAGGTGACAGGGATGCCGAGCCAGGGATCCTTGGATCCCCAGCGCCCTACTCCGATGAGGATGTAAGGGGTGGAGGAGCGGACGAGCTGAGCGTTGAGGCGGGCGACGATTTCAGCGACCTCGATGCTGCTGGCGCGGTGGAAGCTCTCGTAGTCAACCACGACGATGTCATGCAGGTCCTCGATGCGGCCGTTGCCGAGAACGTGGGTGCTGCGGCAGAGGATGGCTTCGGGTTCGACGGATTCGATGGCGAAGTCTTCATTTTCGCGGGAGCAGATGAGCGGGCGCATCTGAAGGAAGCCGAAATCCGAGACTTCTCCAGTGGGAGCAAGGCGAACGGCGAATTCGATTTCGACGGGACGGCCTAGGGCATCGGCACCGAGCTTCTGCAGGTATTCGAGAAGTTCGGGCAGGGGGAAGACATTGTGCTTGAGGATGGGAGCAAAGGTAACGACGCGTGAGCCAGGACGGCTGAGGCCGTCGTAGATTGCGTCATTGTCTCGTGAATAGGTGGAGGCGACATGATGCAGCGTGCCGTCTCTTTCGGCGTCGCGGAGGGTAAAGGCACGCTCGCGGAGACGCTCGACACTGCGGGGCTGGCGGGCATGGGTGGGTTCCGGCTCGGAGTCATGGGGAGCGAGGTCGAGGGCCATGAACTCGGTCTGGGAGTTGCGGAGGATATCTTCCACGCTGGAGAACTGGATCATGTTGCGGGGATAGCGGGGACAGAAGGAGAGCGACTTGCCGCCATCGACTACCGTGCGCCCGAGACCAAGAGCAACGGCAGCAATGCCGTCATTGGGCTGCATGGGCTCGGCGGGATAGAAGTTGCGGGAACGGACGACACCGGAGAAGTCCGGGTAGTAACGGGTGCCATGAGCGGCGCCGACGACCTCCTGAATGATCACGGCCATCTTCTCTTCTTCAAGGCGGAAGGGGGTGGCTCGGATGTATGCCTTGGAGTGCTGGGTGAAGGTGGAGGCATAGACGCGCTTGACGGCTTCGTTGAGCTCTTCAAGGCGCGTGTCGAGTTCGGGGTCGCGGTTGGCGAGCATGAATGTGTCATAGACGCCGGTGAAGGGCTGGTACTGGGAGTCCTCAAGCAGGCTGGAGGAGCGGACGGCTAGAGGGACCTTGATTTCGCGCAGGAAAGCCGCGAGGGCGGCGCGAAGAGTGCGCGGCAGGGCGGCTGCGAGGAAACGGTCGAGGAGTTCGGCATCGTCGGTGCAATGGATGGCAAAGGCTTCGAGGCGATTCTCGGCAAGGAACTGCTCGAAAAGATCAGTCGCCAGGACGAGGGTGTTGGGTACGGCGACGCGGACTCCGGGAAAGCGCTGGCGGACGTTGTACTTGTGCAGAAGGTGGCGGACGAAGGTGAGTCCGCGGGCTTTGCCGCCGAGAGAGCCGATGCCGAAGCGGAGGAAGAATCCAACGGAGGGGCGGAAGTGGGATGGATCGAAGTCTCCGACGAGCACCTGCTTCTGCTCGCGCCGATAGTCGAGGATGGTCTGGAGACAGTGGGTGCGGAGAGCCTCGGCGTCCTG